>NZ_JBKBOV010000030.1:0-60794 GCF_046293535.1 Massilia sp.
GCGGCCCCGGCGGCAGCGCCTGCCGCGCCGCGCGCCGCAACGCCGCAGCAGGCCGCGCCGGCAAGCCAGCCGTCGCAGCAGACGCAGCAGGAACCGCGGCGCGAGACGCCGCGCGCTGGCGCGCCTGCGGTCGACGCGCCTTCGAGCTACCGCGTGCGCCCGGGCGACACCCTGGGCAGGATCGCCGCCAAGCTCAAGCCGGCCGACATCTCGCTCGACATGATGCTGGTGGCGCTGTACCGCGCCAACCCGGACGCCTTCATCGGCAACAACATGAACCGCCTGAAATCGGGCCAGATCCTGTCGGTGCCGGACTCCGGCGCCCTCAGGGGCACCGGCGAGGCCGAGGCGCGCGGCATCGTGGTCGCGCACGCCGCCGACTTCAATGCCTACCGTAACAAGCTGGCCGGGCAGGTGGCCAATGCCGCCCCGCAGCGTACGCCGCAGGCCGGCCAGAGCGCGGCCGGCCGCATCACTGCCAAGGTCGAGGAACGCCCGACCGCCGCCAACGAATCGCAGGACCAGCTGCGCCTGTCGAAAGCGACCCAGGCCAGCGCCGGCGCGCAGGGCGCGCCTGGGGCGACGACGGCAAGCACCGAAGAGGCGATCGCGCGCGAGCGCGAACTGGAGCAGGCCCAGGCCCGCGTGAAGGAACTCGAGAAGAACGTCAACGAGCTGGAGCAGCTGATGACGGTGAAAAGCCGTTCCGGCAGCGAAGTGCAGAACGCCGCCGCGGCCGGCGCCGTCGCCGGCGCAGCCACCGCGACGCCGGCCAGCCCGGCAGCCAAACCGGCGGCGCAGGCCAAGCCGGCAGCGCCGGCCGAACCCACGCCGCAGGAGAAGGGCTTCGCCGACATGCTGATGGACAACATCAACTATGTAGCCGCCGGCGCCGCCATCCTGCTGCTGGGCGCGCTGGGCATCTCGCAGCGCCGCCGCAAGAAAGGCGAGGGCGCCAAGACCATCGTCGCCGAACCCTCGGTGCTGGGCGTGCCGACCCAGGGGGCGCACTCGCTGTTCGCGGAAGCGGGCGGCCAGAGCGTCGACACCAGCAACAGCGTGTTCAATTCCAGCTTCGCCCCTTCAGCCTCGCAGCTCGACACCAACGAGGTCGACCCGGTCGCGGAAGCCGACGTCTACATCGCCTACGGCCGCGACGCGCAGGCCGAGGAAATCCTGAAGGAAGCGCTGCGCAACCACCCGGAACGCCACGCGGTGCGCCTGAAACTGCTCGAGATCTACGCCGCCCGCAAGGACCTGCGCGCCTTCGAGACCCAGGCCGGCGAGCTGCATGGCCTGACGCGCGGCATGGGAGACGAGTGGGCCCAGGCGGCCGCGCTTGGCCTCAGCATCGACCCGACCAATGCGCTGTATGCCGCTGCCGCCGGCGCCGCGCCGGTGGCGCCGACCCCGAGCCCGCAGGAGCGCGACCAGCAGTCGCTGCTGTCGCAGCAGCTCGAGGCATCGTTCCGCGGTGGTGCACCGGTGGCCGCCCTGGGCGCCGGCGCCATGGCCGGCGCCGCTTACGCCGCGCTGGACCACGACGTGGAAGAGGATGCCACCGCCGTGCCGCAAGCCGATGCCGTGCTGTCGCACGACACCACCCAAACGACCGAAGCGCGCGCCGACGACAACTCGCTCGACTTCGACCTCGGCGGCCTGACCTTCGAACCGGTCGCCAGCACCGAAGCGATCCCCATGGCCGGTCCCGGCCGCGATGATGTGCTCGATGAGGCGCTCGATGACACCGCCGTGCCGGATCTCGACTTCGCGCTCGATCCGGTCAGCCCGGCCGATCTCACCGCCGCGCCTGCACCCACGGGCGAAGAGCCCTTCGACCTCGCCTTCGACATGAGCTTCGGCGAGCCGGAAACCGCCGCCCAGCCGCAAGAGGCCGTCGCGGCCGAGCAGGCCGCGGTGGCGGAGCACGACCTGGCCGGCCTGGCCGCCGAATTCGACCTGCCACCGCTGCCGGCGCTGGCCGAAGACGAGCCGCCCGCGCCCGCCACGGCGGCCGCCGAACAGGATCCGCTGTTCGACCTCGACAGCATGGACTTCGGCCTGCCGGCCGCCGCCGCCGCGCCCGCCGCCGTGGCCGAGGCGACCCCGTTCCACGAAGAGCTGCCAGCCAGCCTCGGCGCCCCGGGCGGCGCAGACGATCCGCTGTTCGACCTCGACACCATGGACTTCGGCAGCCCGGCCGAGCCGAGCCCCGCGCCGAGCCTGTCCCAGCCGCATGTCGAACCCTTCGACTTCGACGCGCCGCCGGCCGCCGCCGACGCGACCGCCGATGAAGACCCGTTCGCATTCGACGAGGCCGCGCCGGCTGCGCCGACCGCCGCCGCGGGCGAGCCGTCCTTCGACCTGACCGACATCGACCTCGACCTGCCGACCTTCGAGCCGGCCGCGGGGGCGGATGCCGCGCTGCCGGTGCCGGGCGACGCCCTGGAGCCGGCCGCGATGTCGCCGGAACACATGGAAATGGAAACCAAGCTCGACCTCGCGATCGCCTACCAGGAAATCGGCGACAAGGAAGGTGCGCGCGAGCTGCTCGATGAAGTCATCAAGGGTGGCAGCAGCGAACAGGTGAGCAAGGCCAGCGCAATGCGCTCCCTGCTCGCGTGAGGCGCATCGCACTGGGTGTCCAGTACGTCGGTACGGGCTGGAACGGCTACCAGAAGCAGCCGGAACGAAACACCGTCCAGGACCGGCTCGAGATCGCGCTCGAGAAGTTCGCCTGCACGCCGCTTGCCACCACCTGCGCCGGCCGCACCGACGCGGGCGTGCACGGCATCGAGCAGGTGGTCCATTTCGACACCGAACTCGACCGCGCCATGCAGAGCTGGGTGCGCGGCGTGAACGCCTTCCTGCCCGACTCGATCGTGGTGCGCTGGGCGCACGAGGTCGCGCCCGATGCCGAGGGCAACGAATTCCATGCGCGCTTCTCGGCGCGTTCGCGCACCTATCACTATGTGCTCTACAACCACGCGAACCCGTCGGCGCTGCTGGCCGGCCGGGCGGGCTGGGTGTTCCGTCCGCTCGACGTGGAGCGCATGCGTGAAGCCGGCCAGCACCTGATCGGCGAGCACGATTTCTCGGCCTTCCGCGCCTCTGGCTGCCAGGCCAATTCGCCGGTCAAGCAGATGCATGAGGTCAGCATCGAGCGCTACGGCGATGTGATCGTATTCACGGTGCGCGCCAGCGCTTTCCTCCATCACATGGTGCGCAACATCGTCGGTTCGCTCATCTACGTGGGCACGGGGCGCAACGAACCGGGCTGGATGAAAGAGGTGCTGGAGAGCCGTTCGCGCGACGTGGCCGCGCCCACTTTCATGCCGGACGGCCTGTACCTGGCAAAAATCGATTACGATCCCAAGTGGGGATTGCCCCAGGAGCCATCACATCCGCTGCCTTGGCTCTAGGCTGTTTGAGGATCGTCATGCAACGCACCCGTATCAAGATTTGCGGCATCACGCGCGCGGAAGACCTGCGCGCGGCCGTTCATGCCGGCGCCGACGCGCTGGGTTTCGTTTTTTATCCGAAAAGCCCGCGCTACGTCACGCCGGAACAGGCGGCCGAACTGTGCCGGGCGCTGCCGCCCTTCGTGTCGGCGGTGGCCCTGTTCGTCAACCCGACGCCGGACGAGGTGAGGGCGGTGGCGGCAAATGCGCCGCTGTCGCTGATCCAGTTCCATGGCGACGAAACGGTCGAGCAGTGCGCGGCGCTGGCCGCGGACGTCGCGCGGCCCTTCGTGAAAGCCTTCCGCGTCAGGCCGGACACGGCTCCCGATGAACTGCTAGAATACGAACGCATATACCGCGCCGCCAGTCCCTGGTTCTCCGGCCTGTTGCTGGATACCTGGGTGGACGCCTACGGCGGCGCAGGAAAGGTCTTCGATTGGTCTCTCGTCCCAAAAGAGCTCGCGCCTCGGGTCGTTTTGAGTGGTGGGTTGAACGCACAGAACGCGACTGACGCGGTGGTACGTGTCCGTCCCTTCGCGGTCGACGTCAGCAGTGGCGTCGAAGCGCAGAAGGGCATCAAGGATGCCCGCAGGCTTGCCGATTTCGTTCAGGCAGTGCGGGCCGCCGACGCCATCCATTCGAGTGAGAACCATCATGAAAGATCGTCCTAGCGGGAACACCCCGCTGTTCCAGACCCCGGATTACCAACTGCCCGACCAGAGCGGGCACTTTGGCCCCTACGGCGGCAGCTTCGTCGCCGAAACCCTGTCGCATGCCCTGGCCGAATTGAACGAGGCCTATGCGCGCTATTCGAACGACCCCGAATTCCTCGAGGAATTCCGCTACGAACTGGCCCACTTCGTCGGCCGTCCCTCGCCGGTCTACCACGCCAGGCGCTGGTCCGAACAGGTGGGCGGCGCCCAGATCTTCTTCAAGCGCGAAGACCTGAACCACACGGGCGCGCACAAGATCAACAACGTGATCGGCCAGGCCCTGCTGGCACGCCGCATGGGCAAGAAGCGCATCATCGCCGAGACCGGCGCGGGCCAGCACGGCGTGGCCACCGCCACCATTTGCGCGCGCTTCGGCATGGAGTGCGTGGTCTACATGGGCAGCGAAGACGTCCAGCGCCAGGCGCAGAACGTCTACCGCATGAAGCTGCTGGGCGCGACCGTCGTGCCGGTGGAATCGGGCTCCAAGACCCTGAAGGACGCGCTCAACGAAGCGATGCGCGACTGGGTCACCAACATCGAAAACACCTTCTACATCATCGGCACCGTGGCGGGGCCGCACCCGTATCCGATGATGGTGCGCGACTTCCAGTCGGTGATCGGCGAGGAGTGCCGCGTCCAGATGCCAGCCATGACCGGCCGCCAGCCCGATTTCGTAGTAGCCTGCGTCGGCGGCGGCTCGAACGCCATGGGCATCTTCTATCCCTACATCGACGAGCCGGGCGTGAAACTGGTGGGCGTCGAGCCGGCAGGCGAGGGCCTGGAGACGGGCAAGCATGCGGCGTCCCTGAGCGCCGGCATCCCGGGCGTGCTGCACGGCAACCGCACCTATCTGCTGCAGGACGAGAACGGGCAGATCATCGAGACCCATTCGGTCTCGGCCGGCCTGGATTACCCGGGCGTGGGACCGGAACACGCCTGGCTGAAGGACATCAAGCGCGCCGAGTACGTGAGCATCACGGACGAGGAAGCCTTGCAGGCCTTCCACGACTGCTGCCGCATCGAAGGCATCATCCCGGCGCTGGAGTCCTCGCACGCGATCGCCTACGCGACCAAGCTGGCGGCCACGCTGCCGCAGGACCGGCTCATCCTGGTCAACCTGTCGGGCCGCGGCGACAAGGACATGCACACGGTGGCGCAGAGGATGGGGCTGGATTTCAGCTGACCGCCTGCCCACGCCTTCGTGAACCCTTGATAAGAAAGAACAGCATGTCCCGTATTGCATCGACCTTTGCCGCCCTCAAGGCGCAGAACAAGACCGGCCTGGTCACCTTCATCACCGCCGGCGACCCCGGTCCGGAATTCACCGTGCCCCTGATGCACGCCCTGGTGGAGGGCGGCGCCGACGTCCTGGAACTGGGTGTGCCGTTTTCCGACCCGATGGCCGAAGGCCCGGTCATCCAGCGCGCCTGCGAGCGCGCGCTGGAGTTCAATGTCGGCCTGAAGGACGTCTTCGGTTTTGTGCGTGAATTCCGCAAGACCAACACCACGACGCCCGTCGTGTTGATGGGCTACGCCAACCCGATCGAGCGCATCGGCCCCGACACTTTTATTAGCTGCGCGAAAGAGGCCGGCGCCGACGGCGCGATCGTGGTCGACTATCCGCCGGAAGAATGCGCGGCCTTTGCCGAGGCCATGCGCGCCAACGAACTCGACCTGATCTTCCTGCTGGCGCCGACCTCGACCACGAAGCGGGTGCAGCAGGTGGCGCAGTACGGCAGCGGCTTCAGCTACTACGTCTCGCTCAAGGGCGTGACCGGCTCCGGCAGCATCGACACGCAAGACGTGGCACGGCGCGTGGCCGCGATCCGCGAGCACGTCAAGCTGCCGATCGGTGTCGGTTTCGGCATCCGCGACGGCGCCACGGCCCGTGCGGTGGCGGAGGTGGCGGATGCGGTGGTGATCGGCAGCCGCATCATCCAGGAGCTGGAATCGGTGCCGAAGGAACAGGCTGTGGACGCGGTGCGGAGCTTCACCTCGGGCATCCGCAGCGCACTGGACGCCTGAGCAAAGCTTGCCTTCACGCAAGACGCGGCTTGCGCTGCCGCGTCTGAGAAAGGGGTTCATCGCGGTACAGTAGATCCGTTGTTTTCGATAAACAATTTTTGGATCTTGCGATGAAAATACAAATTGTAAACGTGTCGGTAGGCCAGACAGCGAAGGTCCTGGCAGTGCTGTACACAGTGATGTCCCTGCCCATCATGCTGTTCGTCACGGCAGCGGGATTTGTTGGCGGAGGCCTTGGTGCGGGCATTGGCGTGGCCATCATGACGCTGTTGATTGCTCCGCTTGTGTATGGCTTGCTCACCTTTCTTTTTGCCGGCCTGGTGGCATGGCTCTACAACCTTGTCGCCCGGCGGGTCGGCGGTCTGGAATACAGCATCGCAGACATGTCCGACGCGGCCGCCAAGACCTGAAGGCCCATGAGCAGGAAACACGGGGACGCCATCTGGCGTCCCTTTTTGTTTGATGTCGGAATGGCAATTGGCAGGGCGACATGATTCGACAAGCGGGACGCTTGCGGCTACACTACCGCCACTTCGAAGACTTGCCGCAAGGAGAAAAGATGAGTTGGCTAGAAAAACTGCTGCCCCCACGGATCCAGCGCTCCGATGCCGCCAAGAGCAAGACCATGCCCGAAGGGCTGTGGGTCAAGTGCCCGTCGTGCGAATCGGTCCTGTATCGCGCCGACCTGGAATCCAATCAGCACGTTTGCCCCAAGTGCGACCATCACATGCGCATCCGCGCCCGCGAGCGCCTCGATGCGCTGCTCGACGAAGGCGGCCGTTATGAGATCGGCCAGGAAGCCCTGCCGGTCGATACCCTGAAGTTCAAGGATAGCAAGAAATACCCGGACCGCCTCAAGCAGGCCATGGACGCCACGGGCGAAACCGATGCCCTGATCGTCCAGGGCGGCTCGATCATGAGCCTGCCGGTCGTGGTGGCCTGCTTCGAATTCGAATTCATGGGCGGCTCGATGGGTTCGGTCGTCGGCGAGCGTTTCGTGCGCGGCGCCCAGGTGGCGCTGGAGCAGAAGGTGCCCTTCATCTGTATCACCGCCACCGGCGGCGCCCGAATGCAGGAAGGCCTGCTGTCGCTGATGCAGATGGCCAAGACCACCGCCATGCTGACCAAGCTGTCGGAAAAGAAACTGCCGTTCATCTCCGTGCTGACCGACCCGACCATGGGCGGCGTCTCGGCCTCGTTCGCCTTCATGGGCGACGTCGTCATCGCCGAACCGAAAGCCCTGATCGGCTTTGCCGGTCCGCGCGTGATCGAGAACACCGTGCGCGAAAAGCTGCCGGAAGGCTTCCAGCGCGCCGAGTTCCTGGTGCAGAAGGGCGCCGTCGACATGATCGTCGACCGCCGCAAGATGCGCGAAGAAATCGCCCGCCTGCTGGCGCTGCTGCAAAACCAGGCCGCCGACGCGCTGGCCTGATTCACCCCGGTGCGGGTGCCCATGCATCCGCACCCGTGCTTCCCGCACGCATACCGACGTCTCCATCCAATGCCTACTCTCCCGACCACCTTGCCCGACTGGCTGGCGCTGCTCGAGTCGCGCCATGCCGAAACCCACATCGACATGGGCCTGGACCGCGTCCGCGCCGTCAAGGAACGCATGGGGCTCGCCTTCAGTTGCCCCGTGATCATGGTGGCCGGCACCAACGGCAAGGGCTCGACCTGCGCCATGCTGGAAGCCATGCTGCTGCAGTCCGGCTACCGCGTCGGCCTGTACATCAAGCCACACTTCCTCGACTTCAACGAGCGCGCCCGCATCAACGGCGAGATGGCGTCCGATGAAGCGCTGGTAGCCAGCTTCGATGTGGTGGAAGGCGCGCGCGGCGAGGTCTCGCTGACCTACTTCGAGTTCACCACGCTGGCGATCATGCACCTGATTTCGCAGGCCGGCGTGGACGTCGCCATCCTCGAGGTCGGCCTGGGTGGGCGGCTGGACGCGGTCAACGTGGTCGACGCCGACGTGGCGATCGTCACCAGCGTCGACATCGACCATACGGATTACCTGGGAGACACCCGCGAGAAGATCGGTTTTGAAAAGGCCGGCATCTTCCGCCCGGGCAAGGCCGCGATCTGCAGCGACCCGGTGCCCCCAACAACGCTCATCGAGCATGCGGAAAGCATCGGCGCCGACCTGTGGCTGCTGGGGCGCGACTTCAACTACCAGGGCGACCAGCAGCAGTGGAGCTATGGCGGGCGCGGCCAGCGCCGCAATTCGCTCGCCTATCCGGCCCTGCGCGGCGCCAACCAGCTGCTCAATGCCTCGGCCGCGCTGGCGGCGCTGGAAGTGCTGCGCATGCAGCTGCCCTGCGGCGCCCAGGAAGTGCGCGCCGGCCTGGCCATGGTCGAGCTGCCGGGACGCTTCCAGGTGCTGCCGGGCCGTCCGACCCAGGTGCTGGACGTGGCCCATAACCCGCACGCGGCAAGCGCCCTGGCGCACAACCTCGGCAACATGGGCTTTCACCGCTACACCTATGCGGTGTTCGGCATCATGGAAGACAAGGACATCGACGCCGTTGTCAACCCCCTGAAGGGCATCGTCGACCACTGGTGCGTCACCGCGCTGCCTTCGCCGCGCTCGAGCGACCCGCGGCAACTGGCCGAAAAGCTCGCGGTATTGAAGCCCGCCGGCGCGAAAGAAGACGATTTTTCGGTCGCCGCCTTCGCTACGCCAGCCGAAGCCTATGCGAATGCCGTGAGCCGGGCTGGGGAGAATGATAGAATTGTGGTCTTTGGCTCGTTCTATACGGTCGCCGGCGTCATGGCGGCCCGCAAACACTCTCTTCACTGATATTAGAAACGCATGGGCTTGTTCTCGTTCGGTAGCAAAAACAAGCAAGACACTGTCCGGGACAGCGGCCATTTCGTCAAGGATGACGACGCCGCTTATGGGCAGCAGGCCCGCGCCAAGCGCGCCACCCACGCCGGCGAAGGCGCCACCCGCGGCCGCGGCCGCGCCGGGGCCGATCCGATCCTGCCCGAGAAGAAGCGCGCGCGCCGCCGCCTGGTAGGCGCGATCGCGCTGGCCCTCGCCGCCGCGGTCGGCCTGCCGATGCTGCTCGATTCCGAGCCCAAGCCGCTCGGCGCCGACATCGCCATCAACATCCCATCGAAGGACAAGGCGGCGCCGCTGCCGGTGCCGGCCGCGGCCACCGTCGACAGCGGCGAGGAGATCGTCGAGCCGACCGACGACCCGACGCTCGCATCGGCCCAGCCGCCGGCACCCGCGACCAGCGTGTCGCCGCCGCCGGCCGATCCGCCGCCGGTCCGTACCCTCGACATCGCCCGCGCCGAGTCCGCCGCGGCAAGAGCCGAAGCCCGGCCGGAACCGGCCAAGCCCGAGCCCAGGCGCGAGCCGAAGGTCGAGGCGCATCCGAAGGTCGCCGACCTGGAACCGAAGAAGTTGGAGAAGCCGGCCGAGAAACCGCCGGTCAAGCCGGTCGCCGCGACGCCGGCGCCGGTCCAGAGCGACGCCGCGCGCGCCATGGCCATCCTGGAAGGCAAGCCGGTCGTGAAGGCCGGCGGCCCGTCGCAGAAATACGTGGTGCAGGTGGCCGCGCTGGCGACCCAGCAGAAGGTCGATGAACTGCAGGGGCGCCTGCGTGCGGCAGGCGTGTCCTCCTTCACCGAACGGTCCGGCGACCTGATCCGCGTGCGCGTGGGCCCGTACACCAAGGAAGAGGGCGAGAAGATCCGCTCGAAGCTGATCGCGATGGGCCTGTCCGGCTCCATGGTGCCGCTCTGATCCAGTATTCCAGGCAAGGGTTGGCGGCGTGACGATTTTCGATTACCTGGTCTTGTTCGTACTGGTATCGTCGGTCATCATTTCCACCCTGCGCGGCCTGGTCAAGGAGATCCTGTCGCTGCTGGGTTGGATCGTGGCCTTCGTGGTGGCGAACGCCTACGGCGCCCAGCTGGCGCCGCTGCTGCCGGAGTTGCTGCCCGGCGAGACCGCGCGCCTGATCATGGCCTTCGTGCTGCTGTTCCTCGGCGCGCGTATCCTGATGGGCCTGCTGTCGCTGGCGATCGGCGCCCTGATCGCGGCCAGCGGCCTGAGCCTGGCGGACCGCGGGCTGGGCGGATTGTTTGGATTGGCGCGCGGCATTGTAATCGTGCTGGCCGCCGTCATATTGTGTGGGATGACGTCCATCCCACAGCAGGATTTCTGGAGGAATGCGTTGCTGTCACCCATGGCGGAAACCGGAGCACGCACCGTCAAGCCCTTTCTCCCCGCTGCCCTGGGGCAGCACATCAATTTCTGAAGTCGGTTTTCATTTTTTGTAATCACGCAGTCCAGTTTTAGGAGCGCACCATGTGTGGCATCGTCGGCGTCGTCTCGAACAATCCCGTCAACCAGCTTCTGTATGACGCCTTGCTGCTGCTGCAGCACCGCGGCCAGGACGCGGCGGGTATTGCAACCAATCACAGCAGCATGTTCTCGATGTACAAGGCCAACGGCCTGGTGCGCGATGTGTTCCGTACCCGTAACATGCGTACGCTGCAGGGCAACACCGGTATCGGCCACTGCCGCTACCCGACCGCCGGCTCCTCGAGCGAGGAAGAAGCGCAGCCGTTCTACGTGAACGCGCCCTTCGGCATCACCCTGGCCCATAACGGCAACCTGACCAACCAGGCCCAGCTCAAGGAAGACCTGTTCAAGAACGATCGCCGTCATATCAACACCGACTCCGATTCGGAAGTGCTGCTCAACGTGCTGGCGCACGAGATCCAGGAAGCGGCCGACGGCTACAAGCTCGACACCGACGCGGTGTTCAAGGCGGTGGCGGCCGTGCACCGCCGCGTGCGCGGCGCCTACGCCGTCGTGGCCCAGATCGCCGGCCACGGCATGCTGGCCTTCCGCGATCCGTTCGGCATCCGTCCGCTGTGCCTCGGCGTGAACGAGACCGAAGCCGGCACCGAATACCTGGTGGCCAGCGAATCGGTGGCGCTGGAAGGCCTGGGTTTCCGCTTCGTGCGCGACATCGCGCCGGGTGAAGCCGTCTTCATCGGCAACGACGGCACCTTCCACGAGCGCCAGTGCGCCGAGAACCCGTCGCTCAATCCCTGCGCTTTCGAGTACGTCTACCTGGCCCGTCCGGATTCCGTGATCGACGGCGCCTCGGTGTACGCGACCCGCCTGCGCATGGGCGAATACCTGGCCGACAAGATCCGCAAGGAGATTCCGGTCGACGAGATCGACGTGGTCATGCCGATCCCGGATTCCTCGCGTCCGGCCGCGATCCAGCTGGCGCTGAAACTCGGCGTCGAGTACCGCGAAGGCTTCATCAAGAACCGCTACATCGGCCGCACCTTCATCATGCCGGGCCAGAACATGCGCAAGAAGTCGGTGCGCCAGAAGCTCAACGCGATCGCCTCCGAATTCAAGGACAAGAACGTGCTGCTGGTGGACGACTCGATCGTGCGCGGCACCACCAGCCGCGAGATCGTGCAGATGGCGCGCGACGCCGGCGCCCGCAAGGTGTTCTTCGCCTCGGCCGCGCCGCCGGTGCTGTACCCGAACGTGTACGGCATCGACATGCCGACCCGCGACGAGCTGATCGCCCACGGCCGCACTGTCGAGGAAGTCTGCAAGGAGATCACTGCCGACCGCCTGGTCTATCAGGACGTCGATGCGCTCAAAAAAGCGATCTCGGACGTCAACCCGGCCTTGAAGAATTTCGAGGCGTCCTGCTTCGACGGCGTTTATGTCACCGGCGACGTGACCCCGGAATACCTGGATCGTCAGGAATCCGCGCGCCACAAGGGCGGCAGCAAGGGCGTCGAGGACGCGGCCACCAACCAGCTCAACCTCAACCGTCCGGCCACGGCGGAGTAAGACCATGAGCGAGCAGAAGTACGGTTTCACCACCACCATCCTGCACAACGACCGCAGGAAGAGCATCGAGCAGGGCTCGCTGCACAAGCCGGTGCACACCTCGGTGGCCTTCGGCTACAAGGATGCGCGCCAGCTGGCCTCGGTCTTCCAGGGCAAGGAGCCGGGTTTCCGCTACGGACGCCAGGGCAACCCGACCGTCGGCGCGCTCGAGGACAAGATCACGATGATGGAAGACGGCGTCGGCAGCATCTGCTTCGCCACCGGCATGGCCGCCATCGGCGCGCTGTTCCAGGGACTGCTGCGCGCGGGCGACCACATCGTTTCGTCGTCTTTCCTGTTCGGGAACACCAACAGCCTGTGGCAGACGGTGGCGGGGCAGGGCGTGGCGGTCGACTTCGTCGATGCCACCATTGCCGCGAACGTCGAAGCGGCGCTCAAGCCGGAAACGCGCATGGTGTTCGTGGAGACCATCGCCAACCCGCGCACCCAGGTGGCGGACCTGGCGCGCATCGGCCAGCTGTGCCGCGAGCGCGGCATCCTGTACGTGGTCGACAACACCATGACCACGCCCTGGCTGTTCCGCCCGAAGGCGGTGGGGGCGGGCCTGGTGGTCAATTCGCTGACAAAGTCGATCGGCGGCCACGGCATCGCCCTGGGCGGCGCCCTGACCGACACCGGCCTGTTCGACTGGAGCGCCTACCCGCACATCGCGGCCAATTTCCGCAAGCAGCCGGCCGCTAACCAGGGCCTGGCCCAGTTGCGTGCCAAGGCCTTGCGCGACTTCGGGGCGGCGCTCGGGCCGGAAGCGGCCCACCACATCGCAGTGGGCGCCGAGACGCTGGCGCTGCGCATGGAACGTACCTGCGCCAACGCGCTGGCGCTGGCGCAGATGCTGGAGCGTGATGAACGCGTGGCAGCCGTCCACTATCCGGGCCTGGCCTCGCATCCGCAGAACGGCATCGTCACTGAGCTGTTCCGTGCCGGCGGCTCCCTGATGAGCTTCGAGCTGCGCGAGGATATCGACCCCTTCGACTACCTGAACCGCCTGAAGCTCGGCATCCCGGCCAGCAACCTGGGCGACACCCGTACCCTGGTGATCCCGGTGGCGCACACGATCTTCTTCGAGATGGGCCCCGAGCGGCGCGCCAGCATGGGCATCGCCGAATCCCTGATCCGCGTCTCGGTGGGCATCGAGGACACCGCGGACCTGCTGGCGGATTTCCGCCAGGCGCTCGACGCCTGAGCATGACGGCAACCCTTGGGTTGCCGTTTTTTTCGTAGGGTGGGGGCTGCACCGCATTGCTGGATCAGCCACTCGCGTGGACGCCGCCCACGCGTTCAAACAGCAGGTTAGCCGTGCCACTGTTCTTCGGAGCGTTGAACGCGTGGGCGGCAGTCACGTTGTCGATATGCCGGCCTTCGAGGTGGAGCCGCCCACCCTACGGAAAAAGTGCCGCTCCTTCAAAACGACGCCACTGGCGCCGTTTTGTTTCAGCGGTTGAGCAGGGCGGCACATGCCGCTATCATGGGATTTCTTTTCACCTGATCTCCCTGCCCATGAAGACCAAGCTGTTCCTTGCCTCCCTGCTGCTGTGCGGCGCCGCCTTTGCCGGCGAACTCGAAGACGCCAACGCCCTGTTCGAGAAGAAGGACTACGCGGGCGCGCTGAAGATCTACACCAAACTGGCCAATGCCGGCAATCCGGCCGCCCAGCAGGCGCTGGGCCAGATGTATTTCTACGGCGAGGCGGGAGAGGTCGACGAAGCGAAGGCCACCGATCTGTTCAAGAAAGCCGCCGCCAAGGGCAACAAGGTCGCGATCGCCTCACTCGAGTTGCTCGACCAGCGCGTCAAGCGCCGCAAGGACATCGACTACTGGATCAAGGGCTACGACGGCGAAGACCTGAAGTCGGGCGAGTTCCGTTGCGCCACGCCGCGCATTCCGGCGATGTCGAAGGTGAATGCCGACATCGACCGCATCGGCGCGGCCGTGCAGACCTGGCAGGACTGCTACAACAAGTACGTCACCAACCTGAACGCGGCGATGCCGCTGACCCAGCGCGTCCCGAGCGACATCCGGAAGCTGATGAACAAGGAAGAGCTCGAAAAATCGAATGCCCACCTGGCGCAGTTGCAGGAAAACCTGACCGAGGAAGCCAAGGTGAGTTCGAAGCTGGTGCTGGCGGACTACGCCGCATGGCGCTCGGCGACCGACGCCTATGTGACCGAGCACAACCAGATGGTGAAGTCCGCCAAGAAGGATTCCCACTGGGCGGACAAGAAGATCCAGTAAGCCGCCGCGCTGGCGGCTTGGCGAATCAATGCCAGCTGCGCATCAGGCCGACAGCCAGGCCTTCCAGGGCAAACTCGTCTTCCGGCGTCACCTGGATCACCTTGAAATCGGGATTCTCCGGCAGCAGTTCGACCAGGTTGCCGGTCTTGCGGTAGCGCTTGACGGTCACTTCCTCGCCCAGGCGGGCGACGACGATCTGGCCGTTCTTGGCGCTGTCGATCTTCTTGACCGCCAGGAAGTCGCCGTCGCAGATGCCGGCATCGCGCATCGACCAGCCCTTGACCTTCAGCAGGAAGTCGGGGCGCGCCGAGAACATGGCGGCGTCGACGGAGTAGGTGGCTTCGACGTGTTCCTGGGCCAGGATCGGCGAACCGGCGGCGACGCGGCCGACCAGCGGCAGCGACATCATGAGGTTGGGCGGCGGCATCGGGATCTGCTCGACCGAGGCGCCGACCAGGCGGATGCCGCGCGAGGTGCCCGGCGAAATCTCGATGGCGCCCTTGCGCGCCAGGGCCTGCAGGTGTTCCTCGGCGGCATTGGCCGACCGGAAGCCCAGCTCGGCCGCGATTTCGGCGCGGGTCGGCGGAAAGCCGGTGTTTTCGATCGCTTCCTTGATCAGGTTAAGGATCTGTTCTTGCCTTGCAGTGAGCTTGAGCATGGGTGTTATACGGCACTAGTTGTAAGAGCAGACTGTATTTTTGTACAGTATTCTGATATGCGCAAGGGCAAACACGGGAAAACTGTAAAAAATTTGTGCAGCACCGCGCATCCGTGGCGCCGGGGCATGCCCGGGTTCCCATCCGGTGATTTTTCAGGCTATAATCGAAGGCTTTCCCTTCCCACACTCGTCTTGACGCCGAGGTGGGCATTTGTTTAAACGTCCTTAAGGAGTGTTGCATGCGTCATTATGAAATCGTTTTTATCGTCCACCCGGACCAGAGCGAGCAAGTTCCGGCGATGATCGAGCGTTACAAGACCACGGTGACCAGCCGCGGCGGTAACATCCATCGCGTGGAAGACTGGGGCCGTCGCCAGATGGCTTACCAGATCCAGAAGCTGCCGAAGGCTCACTACATCTGCATGAACATCGAGTGCGACAACGAGACCCTGGTCGAGCTGGAAACCGCATTCAAGTTCAATGATGCCGTCCTGCGTCACCTGACCGTCAAGATGAAGAAGGCCGAAACCGCACCGTCGCCGATGATGAAGTCGGTCCAGCGCGAAGACGCAGCCAAGAGCCACCGCGCGGAAGCAGCTGCTGCTGCCCCGGCCGCTGCCGCTGCCGCTGCCGCCTAAGTTTTTCTCGGGAATTCGTCAAGCGCAGTGAACCGGTTCCAGCTCATCGCGACAATCGCGGAGCGAGACGTCCTGCGTTTCACCCCGGCCGGCGTCCCCATCGTGGGCGCGATCCTGATGCACGATTCGCAGCAGGTCGAGGCCGGAGTGGCAAGGCAGGTCGCGTTTGAAATCCCCGCGCTCGGCGCGGGCGAGATTTCGGGCAGGCTGGAAAGCGCCGAACTCGGCGCAGCCTACCGCTTCGACGGATTCCTCGCACGGAAAAACCGCAACAGCAAAGCCTTGGTGTTTCACATCATTGATTTCAGTGCCGCCTAACAGTAGGTTGGCGCAACTTAGATTAGATACAGGAGCCTCGAAATGGCATTCGGTAAAAAGTTCGACAAAAACAAAGCTAAAGAAAAAATGAAGCGCAAACAGCAGAACCCGCTGTTCAAGCGCAAGAAGTTCTGCCGCTTCACCGCCGCCGGCGTTGAGCAAGTGGACTACAAGGACGTCGACACCCTGAAGGACTTCGTCCAGGAAAACGGCAAGATCATGCCGGCACGCCTGACCGGCACCAAGGCGCACTACCAGCGCCAGGTCGACACCGCCATCAAGCGCGCACGCTACCTCGCGCTGCTGCCGTACACCGACCTGCACAACGCTTAAACAGCGGCACGTCAGTCAGAATACCTGGAGAATAAATATGCAAGTTATCCTGCTCGAAAAAGTCGTCAACGTCGGTAACCTGGGCGACGTCGTCAAAGTCAAGGATGGTTACGCACGTAACTTCCTGATCCCGCAAAAGATGGCACGCCGCGCCACCCAGGCCGCCGTGGCCGAGTTCGAAACCAAGCGCGCCGAACTGGAAAAAGCAGCAGCTGAAAAGCTGTCGGCTGCCCAGGCGCAAGGCGACAAGCTGAGCGGCATGACCGTCACCATCGCCCAGAAGGCGGGCGTGGACGGCCGTCTGTTCGGTTCGGTCACCAACTTCGACATCGCCGAAGCCCTGAGCAAGCAAGGTTTCCCGGTCGAAAAGTCGCAGGTTCGCATGCCGACCGGCCCGCTGAAGACCACCGGCGAATTCCCGGTTGCCGTCGCTCTGCACACCGACGTCGTCTCGGAAATCACCATCGCTGTGGTTGGCGAAGCCGCCTAAGCTGCTGTTGTATAAATGAAAAAGCCGGGTTCGCCCGGCTTTTTTTATCTCCGGAAACTCGCCAATTATTTCAGCCGTGTGACCGGAAACGGTATAATGCCCGCCATGAATTCCCCATCCGATCCGCAAGTCGATTCCCTGCGCATCCCGCCGCATTCCATCGAAGCAGAGCAGTCCGTCATCGGCGGTCTCCTGCGCGATAACGCGGCCTGGGACCGCATTGCCGACTTCATGCACGCAGAGGATTTCTACCGCTACGACCACCGCATCATCTTCGAGCAGATGGTCCGCCTGATCAACGCCGGCAAGCCGGCGGACGTGATCACGGTCTACGAAGCCTGCAACATGCTGGGCAAGGCCGAGGAGGTGGGCGGCCTGCAGTACCTGAACGCGATGGCGCAGAACACGCCGTCGGCGGCCAACATCCGCCGCTACGCCGAGATCGTGCGTGACCGCGGCATCCTGCGCAACCTGATCACCGTCGCCGACGAAATCTCGGGCAACGCCTTCAACCCGCAGGGCAAGGAAGTCAAGCAGATGCTCGACGAGGCCGAATCGAAGATCTTCGCCATCGCCGAAACCGGCGCCCGCGGCCAGCAGGGGTGGAACCCGATCCAGCCGCTGCTCACCCAGGTGGTCGAGCGTATCGACGAGCTGTACTCGCGCGAGAACCAGGGCGAGATCACCGGCGTGCCGACCGGCTTCATCGACCTCGACCGCATGACCTCTGGCCTGCAGCCGGGCGACCTGGTCATCGTGGCCGGCCGTCCGTCGATGGGCAAGACCGCGTTCTCGGTCAACATCGGCGAGAACGTCGCGATCGAAGCCGGCCTGCCGGTGGCTGTGTTCTCGATGGAGATGGGCGGCGCCCAGCTGGCCATGCGTATGCTCGGCTCGGTGGGCCAGCTCGACCAGCACCGCCTGCGTACCGGCCGCCTGAACGACGAAGACTGGCCGCGCCTGACGCACGCCATTCAGAAAATGAATGACGCCCAGCTCTACATCGACGAAACGCCGGCGCTCAATCCGATCGAGATGCGCGCACGGGCACGACGCCTGGCGCGCCAGTGCGGCAAGCTGGGCCTGATCATCGTCGACTACCTGCAGCTGATGCAGGGCAGCCAGCCGGGCGACAACCGCGCGGCCGAGATCTCCGAGATCTCGCGTAGCCTGAAAGGCCTGGCGAAAGAGCTGCATTGCCCCGTCATCGCCCTGTCCCAGCTGAACCGCTCGCTGGAACAGCGGCCCAACAAACGTCCCGTCATGTCCGACCTGCGCGAATCCGGCGCTATCGAACAGGATGCGGACGTGATCATCTTCCTGTATCGCGACGAGGTCTACAACCCCGACTCGCCGGATAAAGGAACCGCCGAGATCATCATCGGTAAGCAGCGTAATGGCCCGATCGGGGCGATTCGCCTTACCTGGATCGGCTCCTACACCAAGTTCGGCAACTACAGCGGCAACCTCGCCATCTACCAGGGCGACTAAGCCGATATCAGAAGTAAACACTCAGCCGCCGCCAGCCGTGGCGGCGGTATCGATGTCCCTAGAGATTCACAACGGAGAATAATATGTTCGGACGCCTGATGCCCCAGGAGGGCAAGTTTTTTGACCTGTTCAACCAGCACGCCGCCCTGTGCGTGAAGGGTGCGCAAGAAATGGTTGGTCTGATGACCAGCTTCGACGACCTGGAAAACCGCACCCACGCCGTGGAGAGCATCGAAAAACAGGCGGACAAGATCACCTACGAATGCGTCGACCTGCTGCACAAGACCTTCATCACCCCGCTCGACCGCGATGACATCCACAAGCTGATCACCAGCATGGACGACATCCTCGACATGATGGAAGATGCGGCCCAGACGGTGTCGCTGTACGACCTGCACGCCGTGACCCCGGAAGCCGCGCGCCTGGCGGAACTGTGCCTGTCGGCGTGCAAGAAGGTGCAGGAGGCCGTCTCCCTGCTGCACGACATGGGCAACGCCCAGAAGATCGTCGCCATCTGCGAGGAGATCGACCGCTTCGAGTCCGACGCCGACCACGTGATGCGCGCCGCCATGTCCAAGCTGTTCCGCGACGAACCGGACGTGCGCAACCTGATCAAGATGAAGGCCATCTACGAGATTCTCGAAACCGTGACCGACCGCTGCGAAGACGTGGCCAACATCGTCGAAGGCATCATCGTCGAAAACGCGTAAGGTTCAAAGCGCACACGCACAACAAGAATAAACATGGAAACTATTAACATCAGCATTTACGTGCTGGGCTTCCTGGTGCTGCTGGCACTGGTGTTCGACTTCATGAACGGCTTCCACGATTCGGCGAACTCGATCGCCACCGTGGTATCGACCGGCGTGCTCAAGCCCCAGCACGCGGTGGCGATGGCCGCCTTCTTCAACTTCATCGCGATCTTCGTGGTCAACATGAAGGTCGCGCAAACCATCGGCAAGGGCACCATCGACCCGCACGTGGTCGACCACTATGTGATCTTCGGCGCGCTGGTCGGCGCGATCACCTGGAACATCATCACCTGGTACTACGGCATCCCGTCCTCGTCCTCCCACGCGCTGATCGGCGGCCTGGTGGGCGCGGCGGTGGCCAAGGCGGGCACCGGTTCCCTGATCGCCGGCGGCCTGCTCAAGACCGTGGCCTTCATCGTGGTGGCGCCGCTGCTGGGCTTCGCCCTCGGGACGATCATCATGCTGATCGTGTCCTGGACCTTCGTGAAATCGACGCCGCGCAAGGTCGACACCTGGTTCCGCCGCCTGCAGCTGGCGTCGGCCGCAGCCTATTCGCTGGGCCACGGCGGCAACGATGCGCAGAAGACCATGGGCATCATCTGGATGCTCCTGATCGCCGCGGGCACCGTCAGCGCCACCGCCACCCATCCGCCGGCCTGGGTCATCATTTCCTGCTACGCGGCGATCGCCTTCGGCACGCTGTTCGGCGGCTGGCGCATCGTCAAGACCATGGGCCAGAAGATCACCAAGCTCAAGCCGGTCGGCGGCTTCTGCGCGGAAACCGGCGGCGCCATGACCCTCCTGATGTCGAGCTACTTCGGCATCCCGGTCTCGACCACCCATACCATCACCGGCGCGATCGTCGGCGTGGGGGCCTCGCAGAAGATGTCGGCGGTGCGTTGGGGCGTGGCCGGCAACATCGTCTGGGCCTGGGTCTTCACCATCCCGGCATCGGCCTTCATGGCGGCGATCGCCTGGTGGATCGGCACCCACATCATGTAAGGCGGTGGCCGCCCGACGATCGGGCGGCCCCTCGGCAAGACTGAACGGATTCACCGCAAGGTGAATCCGTTTTTTCTTGATGGCGGCAGTACCAAAAAGAGAGGCGCTGTCATCCTTCACTATGGATGAGCGCCGAACTGCTGAGCTGCTGCATGGTCAAACGCTTGTCACCACAGACGGGAACGACCATGCGCGCACCGCATTTCAAGAAGTGGTTTGCCAGACTCCCTGCACTGAACCTGCCCCAGCGCCTGCAAACACTGGCCGCCCTGCATCCCGCTGCCGGGCTGGACCAGGTGATTGCCCTCATCGGCCAAATCGGTGCAATGCGGCGCCGTTGCCCCAGTTGCGCCTGCGAGCGTTACTACCGGCATGGGCAAGCCAACGGCCTGCAGCGCTACCGCTGCCGCGCCTGCGGCCGCACCTATAACGATCTGAGCGGCACACCGCTGGCGCGGCTGCGGCTGCGCGAAAAATGGCTCGACTACCTGGGCACCGTGATCGATTCGACGTCGGTACGCGCCGCTGCCAAGAAAGTCGGGGTGCACCGCAACACAGCCTTTCGCTGGCGCCATTGCTTCCTCAAAGGCCCGGAGCAGGATCAGCCACGGCGCCTGGGCGGCATTGCCGAGGTCGACGAAATGTTCGTGCTGGAATCGCAAAAGGGCGCGCGCAAGCTGGACCGCCCGGCACGCCGGCGCGGCGGACGCGCAGGCAAGCGCGGCATCTCACGCGAGCTCGACTGCATTCTGGTCGCGCGCGACCGCAGTGGCCAGACCGTCGATGCCGTGGTCGGCCGCGGCGCCTTGACGGCCGCGCAGCTGGAGCGCCACCTGCTGCCCAGGCTCGAGCGGCAGGTGCTCCTGGTCAGCGACGGGCATGGCGCCTATCGCAGTTTCGCCCGCAAGCATGGCATTGCGCACGAGGCGGTGAACCTGCGCGCCGGGGTACGGGTACGCCGTGGCCTTGCCGGCGCCGTCCACGTCCAGAACGTGAACGCCTATCACCAGCGCTTCCGGCAATGGTTGAGCCGCTTCCGCGGTGTCGCTTCGCGCTACCTGCCGAACTATCTTGGATGGCGCCGGGCGCTCGATGCAGGACGTATCACGACGGCGGAGCAATTGCTGCGCATCGCGATCGGAGTCATCCATAGCGAACGGTGACAGCGCCAAAAGAGAACGCCAGCCGGCTTGGCCGACTGGCGTGTTGTCATGTGTGCCGGGCGCTCGGGCAGCAGCGCCTGCCATCGTCGTCAGTGGGTCCTGCGCCGCCGGCCCACGAAGCCGATCATTCCGACGCCGGTCAGCAGCAGTGCCAGGCTGGCCGGTTCCGGCACCGCCACCGATTCCCCCTCCTGCGCTGTCGAAGGAAGCGATCCGGTGAATGCCTGCGCGTGGATCTCGCCATACTGATTCAGGTTTTTGGCGTACACGCCGCCTTCGACGTTGGTGCCGCCGGTGTTGCTGAACGTGCCGTCCGCCACCAGCACCTGGCCGCCGAAGCTGCGGCCGACGGTCACGCTTTGGGCGCCTGCGAAATTCCAGATCAGCGAACTGCCCAGGCTTCGCGCCTCGTCGAAGTTCGCGCTGAGATTGAGCGTCTTGTCGTCCGTATTGAAAATGACCGTACTGGCGCCGTTCAGCCTGAAACTGAGGTCGGTCGTCGTCGACGAGAAAATCTTGCTGTCGAGCGCGGTCAGGTCGAACACCAGCAGGCCGTCGACCGCGGTGCCGAAGAAGGTGACCCGCTGGTCGTTGTTGCTGAACAGGACAGAGGTCCCGGCGGTGGCTTGCAGTGCCGACAATTGCGTGGACAGGCTGCCCAGCACCGACGAGAAATCGGTGGAGGCCGACGCCGCCAGCGTGCTGTCCATGGTGCCGGTGGGCGCGTCCAGCACCTTGCCGTTCAGGTTGATGCCGCTGTAGCTGGCGGCGTGGATCTTCTGGCCGAAGTTCACGTTGGAAGCGGCGCCGGCGACCCAGACGTTGCCGTTGAAGCTGGAGTGCGATGCCGTACCGCCGACATGGCTTTCGCCGGCGTTGACGTTGACGCCGCTGGCATTGCCGCCGACGACGGCACCCAGGCCGTTCACTTTCACGTTGCCGCCGGCATTGCCGCCAACGGTCAGGCCGGCATAGTTCGACGGGGCCGTCCTGCCTGGATGCTGCACATACTCGCCACCGCTCACATTGCCGCCGACATAGGTACGGCCATCGACGTGCGAGGTCGAGTTCAGGTTACCGCTGACGACGACGTTGAAGTGCTGCAGCATGTCGGTGGCGGACAGCGGCCCCGCGTTCGCCTGGCTGGCGCAACACGACATGACTGCGGCGAGAGCGATGGAACGACGAGCGATCATGGGCAAGCTCCGAGTAGGGGAAGGCGGACGGAACATAATTAACTATTGTTAACGTTCATTTCTTCTGGGATATTACGGTTTTGTGATGCCTTGCCCAATAAATTTATCGAATTTGATTTGCTGAAAATACAACAGCGGCGCGTCCGCGTGCCCGTTCTACCCTGCGACTGGCTGCTTCGCCCCGCACCGATGCGCAGCCCCAGGCCGGCGCATGATGTCACGGGGTTATACTGGCTTGCCGCCGTCTCCGTGCATGCGCCGTGAATCCTCGACCCGACAAGGCAATGCCGTCTGGAACCGCGACCGGTCTCCGGGCGATCGACGCCCTGCGTCCGCTGTGGACCTTCATGCGCCGGCACGTGGCCCTCTTGCTCCTCTGGCCGGCCATCGCGGCCTGCGCCGCGGTGGCGCTCTGGAGTTTCGTGCTGCTCGACCTCGGGCAGGAGCGGCGCGATCGTGAAGCCGAGCTCGCACACCGGGTCGACGCCTATACCCAAAGCATGGTCACCCGTACGCAGCGTGCGCTCGCCGACATCGACCGCCTGCTGCTGCTGTTGCGCCATATCTGGAACGATTCCGGCCGGCGCGCAAGCCTGGCGGGCGGTTTCGAGGCGGGAGCGTTTGCCCGGCAATACGTATCGACGGCCGCCGTGATGGATCGCAACGGCGTGGTCGTGACCAGTACCCATCCGCAAAGTATCGGCACCAATGCCGGCGACCGTCCCTATTTCATCGCGCAACGCGACAGCGGCGTCGACCGGCTCTATCTCAGCAATCCTTTCCACGGCCGCCTGTCGAACCGCGAAGTGATTGCCCTCTCGCGTCCGATTTTCGCGCCCGACGGCAGCTTCGATGGCATCGTGCAGATTTCCGTGCTGCCTTCCTACGTCGTGCAGCACTATGCCGAGCCGATCCTGGGGGAGTACGGATTCGTGGCCGTCATGCGCAAGGATGGCGTGATCCTTGCCAGCCGTACCGGCGCGAAAGTGCATTCGTTCACGCAGCCTTTCCTGCTGTCGCCCTTGCCCCAGGGGCAGGCGTCCGGCGTGGCCTCGCCCGATCCACGCCGCTGGTTTGCCGACGGGCGTGCCCGGGTGGTGGGCTGGCGTCCGTTTCCCGGACAAGACCTGATCGGCATCGTCGGCGTCGACAAGCAAACGGCGCTCGCGGCCTACGGCGCCCATCGGGCGGTGCAGATCGAAAACGCCTGGTGGAACACCCTCTGGCTGGTCCTGGCCGCGCTGCTGGCCACCGGCGTCTATGTGCATGCCAAGTGGCGCCGCTACCAGGTCGAGACGATCCGCTCCACCTACCGCCTGGCCACCGAGGACGCCGGCGACGGCTTCTTCATCAATCGGCCGGTGCGCGACCGCCATGGCGTGATCCGCGATTTCACCGTCGTCGACTGCAACCAGCATGGGGCCGCCATGTTCGGCAAGCAGGCGGAGGAACTGATCGGGCACCGCCTGTCCGAGTTCTACCAGGGCGAACTGCTGCGCAAGGCCTGCGATCGGCTGTGCCAGGCGCTCGAGGCCGGAATCTACGATCGCGAACTGCCGGTGACGCCGGCGCCGGACCAGCCCTTGCAGGCCCGCTGGATCCGCTACAAGGCGGTGCGCGCCGACGGCGACCTGGCGGTCACGATCCGCGACATCAGCGAATCCAAGGCGCATTTGTCCGAGCTCGAGAGAAGGAGCAATTCCGACGAGCTCACCGGCCTGCCGAACCGCTACTGGATCCAGCAATTCCTGCCGCAGGCGATCGCGCGGGCGCGCGGCGCCGGCCATGCGCTGGCGGTGCTGTTCGTCGACCTCGACGGCTTCAAGGCCGTCAACGACGTGCTCGGACATGCGGCCGGCGACCAGCTGCTGCGTACCGTCGGCAAGCGGCTGAAGCTGGCGGTGCGCCCGCGCGACCATGTGGTGCGGCTGGGCGGCGACGAGTTCGTGGTGCTGCTCGAGCACGTCGGCAGCCGCGAAGACGTCGAGCATGTCGCCTCGCGTGTCCTCGCGGCCTTCCACGACGGCTTCCACGTCCAGCATGCGACCCACGTGCTGGGCGCCTCGATCGGGATCAGCCTGTTTCCCGAGCATGGCGAGGATGCCGAGACCCTCTTGAAGAACGCGGACATCGCGATGTACTCGGTCAAGACCGGAGGGAAGGGCGGGTTCTGTTTCTTCCAGTCGCGCTTCTTCGAGGCGATTCGCGCCCGCCTCGAGACCGAGGTGGAGCTGCGGCGCGCGCTCGACCAGCACCAGTTCGTGCTGCACTACCAGCCGCGCGTGGACCTTGCCACCGGCAGCGCGTCGAGCATGGAGGCGCTGGTGCGCTGGGAGCGTCCCGGGCAGGGACTGACCGGGCCGGACCGCTTCATTCCGCTGCTCGAAGAGACCGGGCTGATCGTCCAGCTGGGAGAGCAGGTGATCGACGGCGTATGCCGCCAGCTGGCCATCTGGGCGCGCGAGGGCACGGCCCCGGTGCCGGTCTCGGTCAACATCTCGCCGCGCCAGTTCAGCCAGTCCGACGTGATGACGCAGTTCCGCGACGCGACCGCGCGCCACGGCGTCGATCCGGCGCTGCTGGAAATCGAAGTCACCGAATCGTCGATGATGCAGGAAGGGATCGGTGAGTCCGCCGTGTTCAGCCAGTTGCGCGAACTGGGCATCAAGCTGTGCATCGACGACTTCGGCACCGGCTACTCGTCGCTGTCCCAGTTGCAGAAGCTGCGCTTCGACGTGCTCAAGATCGACCGTGCCTTCGTGCTGCGCATCGAACACCCCGAGGGCGACACCCTGATCGCTTCCATGATCGCGATGGCGCACGCGCTCGGCATGCGGGTGGTGGCCGAGGGCATCGAAAGCCAGGGGCAGATGCGGCTGCTCCAGACCCTCGGCTGCGACGAGGGACAGGGCTACTTCTTTTCGCGCCCGGTTCCCCCGGAAGAATACCGCCGGCCCACCGCCCACGCCTGGCCGGGGCCGCGAGCCTGAGAATTTCTTGCGCGTTCCTTTACATTTTTACTAACGCTGGTAGTAATATTACACGGTGGCGCCCGCCACCGCTGCCGCTTGCGGCCTCGCTGCCCAGGTAATCAGCGTTTAAAAACAATGACAAAGGGGACATCATGCGCATGAGAGGTAGTTTGACTTCAAGAATGCGGCTCGGCTTGGCCGTGTGCGGGGTGCTGGCGGCCATGGCCGGCGCCGGCCTTCCAGCGGCCAACGCCCTGGCCCAGCAGCCGGCGGCAAGCGCCGCCGCGGCGGTCGCGCCCGGGACGATCCGCATCCATTTCCGCCGCGTCCAGAACGATGCGGGCCAATGGGGCGTGTACTCGTGGGACGGCCCGCTCAACCCGAGCTCGGCCTGGATCACGGACCGCTTCATGTTCACCGGGAGCGACGATTTCGGCGGCTGGGTCGATATCCCGCTGGCGCCCGGCAAGAGCGCCTTGTGGTTCCTCGTCACCGACGGCAGCGGTACCAAGAACTGCGGCGCCGACCAGGGCGCGCCGCTGCCGGCCGATGTGGGTAGCCGCGGCCACGAGATCTGGCTGCTCGAGGGCGACTGCAGCATCTACACCGCGCCGCCCGCGCTCAGCTACGGCAGCCTGACCCAGGCCAGCGCACACTGGCTGGGCGCCGCCACCCTGGCCTGGCCTGGCGCCCCGGCCAACGGCAGCTACAAGCTGTACTACGCCGCCAACGGCGGCCTGGGCTCGGGCGCCGCCGGCGTCACCGGCTTCGACGGCAGCATGGACCTGCGCCTGGCCCCCTTGCCGGAATCCGTGCGCGCGAAATTCCCGCACCTGGCAGGCAGCACCGGCCTGGCGCTGTCGCCGCCCGATGCGGCCAGGGCCGCCCAGCTGGCCAGCGCGCAGTTCGCCATCGCCCAGTTCGACGCCGGCGGCAAGCTGGTGCAGGTGACCTCGCTGCAGACCGCCGGCATGCTCGACGAGGTGTTCGCCGCCCGCGCGGCCGATACCCAGCTCGGTGTGAGCTTCAACGGCGCCGGGGTGCCGACCTTCCGCCTGTGGGCGCCGACCGCCAAGTCGGTGACGCTCGACATCTATCCGGACGCGAACGCGCCCGCCGCCACCCAGGTGCCGATGCGATTCGATGCCGCCAGCGGGGTGTGGAGCTATACCGCCCCAAGCGCCGCCTGGACCAACCGCGCCTACTACACCTATACCGTCAAGGTGCTGTCGCGCTGGGCCAACAACACGCTGGTGACGAATACCGTCACCGATCCCTACTCGGTGAGCCTGAACGCCAACAGCGCGCGCAGCTACCTCGGCAATCTCGACAGCGAGCAACTGAAACCGCGCGGCTGGGACAAGCACCGGATCCCGGCGCTGGCCCATGCGGCCGATATCTCCCTGTACGAATTGCACGTGCGCGACTTTTCGCTGAACGACGACTCGGTCCCGGCCGCGCGCCGCGGCAAGTACCTGGCTTTTGCCGAGCGCAACTCGCGCGGCATGCGCCATCTGCAGTCGCTGCAGAAGGCCGGCCTGAGCCACGTGCACCTGCTGCCGGTGTTCGACATCGCCAGCGTCAACGAAGCCGGCTGCGTCTCGCCCGTGATCCCGGACGCCGGTCCCGCTTCGGAAGCGCAGCAGGCCGCGGTCGATGCGGTGCGCGATGCCGACTGCTTCAACTGGGGCTACGATCCGGTGCACTACAACGCGCCGGAAGGCAGCTATGCCTCGGACGCCAACGACGGCGCCGCGCGCGTGCGCGAGTTCCGCGAGATGGTGCAGAGCCTGCACGAGGCCGGCCTGCGGGTGACCATGGACGTGGTCTACAACCACACCAGCGCCTCGCAGCAAGGGCCGCTGTCGACCCTCGACAAGATCGTGCCCACCTATTACTACCGCCTGAACGACAAGGGCGCCAACCTGAACGACAGCTGCTGCGCCGACACCGCCGCCGAGCACACCATGATGGCCAAGCTGATGAGCGATTCGGTGGCGCTGTGGGCCAGCGCGTACAAGGTCGACAGCTTCCGCTTCGACATCATGACCTTCGCGCCGCTCGCCGTGATGCAGGAACTGCAGGCGCGCGTGAACAAGGCCGCCGGCCGCGAGATCTACCTGTACGGCGAAGGCTGGAACTTCGGCGCGGTGGCCAACGACCAGCGTTTCGTGGCGGCGCGCCAGGCCAACCTGTTCGGCACCGGCATCGGCTCCTTCAACGACCGCCTGCGCGACACGGTGCGCGGCGGCGGCTGCTGCGACGGCGGCGAAAACCTGATTAGCCAGCAGGGCTTCATCAACGGCGTGTGGTACGACCCGAACGTGCTCGCAAGGCAGTCGCGCGACGATGCGCTGCGCCTGGCCGACCTGGTGCGCGTGGGCCTGTCCGGCACCCTGCGCGACTACCGCTTCGTCGACCGTTTCGGCTCACTGCGCAGCAATGCCGACATCGACTACTTCGGCCAGCGCGCCGGCTACACCGCCAGCCCGGTGGAAACCATCAACTACGTCGAGAAGCACGACAACCAGACCCTGTTCGACATCAACGCCTTCCGCCTGCCGCAATCGACCTCGATGGCCGACCGGGTGCGGGTGCAGAACCTGGGCAGCGCCATCGTGCTGCTGTCGCAGGGTATCCCCTTCATCCATGCGGGACAGGAGCTGTTGCGCTCCAAGTCGCTCGACCGCGACAGCTACAATGCGGGCGACTGGTTCAACCGCCTGGACTACAGCTACGCGTCGAACAACTTCGGCGTGGGTCTGCCGTCAAGCGACAAGAACCGCGACAACTGGGGCCTGATGACGCCGGTGCTGGAAAACCCGCTGATCAAGCCGGATACGAAGGCGATCCTGGCGGCGAAGGACGCTTTCGAGGACCTGCTCCGGATCCGCACCGACAGCGCTTTGTTCCGCCTGCGCAGCGCCCGCGACGTCGAGGAGCGCCTGCGCTTCTACAATACCGGCCCGGACCAGTTGCCGGGCCTGGTGGTGATGCACATCGACGGCGAAAAGCCGAGCCGCTACCCGGACGCGCGCTACCGCAGCGTGGCGGTGCTGTTCAACGTGGACAAGGAAGCGAAGACGATCGCGATCCCCGAGCTCAAGGGGCGCAAGTTCAAGCTGCACCAGGTGCAGGTCAGTTCGGATGACCCGGTGGTGAAGAAGTCCGGCTACGGCGACGCGGACGGCAGCTTCACGATCCCGGCGCGCACGACGGCGGTGTTCGTCGAGAGGGGGGCGAACCGCGGCGAGGACTGAGCGAAAAAAACAAGCAGCAAAAAGGCCAGGATGGTCCTTGACGGCGTTCAGTTAGCGATGAACGTTGACGAAGGCCGGAATCCAGGTTCTGCGAGTGCTATCGAAGCGCTTGCCCTGGGCTCCGGCCTTCGCCGGAGCGACGTGTTTTCTGCTAGCTGAACGGCATGACAGGATGATCGTGACCTTTTTCGCTGGCCACGGTGCGATCACCCATGGCGGGTGGCCGCAGCCGGAGGCCGGCCGCCGGCGCTTCCCTTACAGCCTCACCTCCAGGCCCTCGAAGGCCAGGCGCACTTCCAGGCCGCCGAGGCGCTCGCGGTAGCGCGCCATGACGGCGGCGAATGCGGCCTCGAGCTCGTCGTCGCCGCGGGTCGGCTCGTGGTGGGTGCAGTACAGGGCGCGCGCGCCCACGCGCAGCGCCGTCTCGATGGCGGCGTCGAAGGTGCCGTGGCCCCAGCCGGCTCTGGACGGGTATTCCTCGCGGGTGTAGGAACAATCCACCACCAGCGCGTCCACGCCCGCCATGGCGGCGTCGATCGCATGCTGGCGCTCGAGCAGGTGCGCTTCGACAGCGTCGAAGGCGGCGCTGCCCGGCGCATGCGGGTTGTGCCAGGGCTCGTGGTCGCCGGTGAAGAACAGCGAGCGGCCCTTGCAGGAAATGCGGTAGCCCAGGTTGGTGACCGGGTGGTTCATCAGGACGTTGTCGACCACCGCATCGCCGACCTCGACCGGCGTGCCGATGTCGAGGGTGCGGTATTCGATGGTGGCGGCCATCTCGGTTTCGCTGACCGGGAAGTAGCTGTTCTGCAGTTGCACCGCCATCACGTGCTCGATGCCCTTGCCGGTCATCGGATCGTGGGCGCCGTGCAGCCGCACCCGGCTGCCCTTGACGAACAGCGGGGTGAAGAATGGCAGCCCATGGATGTGGTCCCAGTGGCTGTGGGTGATGAAGATATTGGCCTGGACCGGCGCCGACTGCGGCGCGCCTGCCTGCGCCAGCAGGTGCTGGGCCAGCGGGAACAGGCCGGTGCCGCCGTCGAGGATGATCAGGGTGCCGTCGCTGCTGCGCACTTCGATGCAGGTGGTGTTGCCGCCGTAGCGCGCCGTGCGTGGACCTGGAGACGGGATCGAACCTCGCACCCCCCAAAAGCGGAATTTCATCGGGACTCCCAGCCGGACTTCTTATGTTCTTGGAATACCGAGCATGATAAGGCCTTTGTTCCCAAAAGCATCAAAAATCCGCATTTTTCGACCTCCCCCCATCGCTGGGATATACACCGGGTCGCAACCTGGCTACACTTCGAAGAAATTACCAAACGGCAAAAAAGTTTGCCGTATGCATATTCATATGCATACGCTTCCGGTCCGACTCGATATGCAAGAGCTCAATCCCACCCAGATCGCGCAACGCCTGCACCAGCTCACCGAAGTGGGCGTGGCGCTCGGGGATGCGCACGACACCGCCGCGCTGCTCGACCGTATCCTGCGGGTGGCCAAGCAGATGACCGACGCCGACGGCGGCACCCTGTACCGCCCGAGCGAGGACCGCAAGAGTCTGTGCTTCCACATCACGATCAACGACACCCTGGAGATCTGCCAGGGCGGGGTGAGCGGCAGGCCGATCGACATCGCACCGGTGCCGCTCTACGACAACTACGGGAACAAGAACATCGCATCGGTGGCGGCCTACGCGGCCAACTTCAACCAGTCGGTGAACATCGAGGACGTCTACAAGGCCGATGTGTTCAACTTCTCGGGCATGCGCTCCTTCGACGCGGCCTTCGGCTACCATTCGCAGTCGATCCTGACGGTGCCGATGACCGACCACGAGGGCGAGCTGGCAGGCGTGCTCCAGCTGATCAACGCCAAGGACCCGGAGACCGGGACCATCCGCGCCTTCACCCCGACCGACCAGCGTTTCATCGAGGCGCTGGCGGCGCAGGCGGCGGTGGCGCTGACCAACCAGCTCCTGATCCAGCAGCTGGAAAACCTGCTCGAAGCGCTGGTCAACCTGATCAACATCGGCATCGACGAGAAGTCCCCCTACACCGGCCGCCACTGCCAGTTCGTGCCCGAGCTGACCATGATGCTGGCCGAGGCGGTGCATGGCACCTCGGCCGGCCCGCTGGCGGGCTTTCGCATGACCGAGGCCGACCGCAAGGAGCTGTGGCTGGCCGGCCTGCTGCACGACTGCGGCAAGATCACCACGCCGGTGCACGTGGTCGACAAGTCGACCAAGCTGGAAACCATCTTCGACCGCATCCACCTGGTGGAGACGCGCTTCGAGGTGCTGCTGCGCGACTGCGAGATCCGCGCGCTGCGCGCGCGGGCCGAGCCGGGCGCCGAGCCGGATGCGATCGAGGACCGCCTGCATTCGGAGCAGGCGCGCATCCGCGCCGACCGTGAGTTCATCCGCCACGCCAACGTGGGCAGCGAAGGCATGTCGCCCGCGGACCAGGAGCGCGTGCGCCGCATCGCAGGCTACCGCTGGACCGGGCCGGACGGCCGGGAGCAGGATTTCCTGAGCGAGGACGAAGTGCGCAACCTGACCGTGCGCTTCGGCACCCTGACCGAGGACGAGCGCAAGATCATCAACAACCACATCGACGTCACCGTGCGCATGCTGGAGTCGCTGCCGTGGCCGAAGCACCTGAAGAACGTGCCGGAATACGCCGGCGGCCACCACGAGCGCATGGACGGCAAGGGCTACCCGAAGGGCCTGACGAAGGACCAGATGTCGGTGCAGGCGCGCATCATGGCGATCGCCGACATTTTTGAAGCGCTGACCGCCTGCGACCGCCCCTACAAGAAGGGCAAGAAGCTGTCCGAATCGCTGCACATCCTCGGCAAGTTCGCGCTCAACGGCCACATCGACCCGGACCTGTTCGACATCTTCGTGCGCAAGCGCGTGTACCTGCAGTTCGCGCACAAGAACATGGATGCGCACCAGATCGACGAGGTCGACGAGTCGGCGATCCCGGGCTACCGGCCGTAAGGGCGGCGGGATTCCATGAAGCGTCTTCGCCAGGTTCTTTCCCGGTATGCCGCGCGCTGGGCGTTCGGGCTGCTGCTCACGTTCGGCGCGGCGCTGTACGTCTACGGCGCCTGGTCGAGCCATGCGATCGAACGCCAGGACACGATCCTGTCCGACATGCGCATGCGCCTCGAGCCGGTCGAGCTCGACCCGCGCATCGTCATCGTCGACATCGATTCGAAGAGCCTCACCGAAGTCGGGCGCTTCCCGTGGAGCCGCGACATCCTGGCCCGGCTGGTCACGCGCCTGACCGAGCATTACGGCGCCGGCGCGGTCGGATTCGACGTGTCCTTCCCGGAGCCGGACACGAGTTCCGGCTATGAGGTGCTGGCCGGACTGGCGCAGCGCGAGCTCAAGGGCGTCCCCGGCCTCGGCCGCGAGCTCGATGCGCTGCGGCCCCGGCTCGACTACGACGGCCAGTTCGCCGCGGCGCTCGCGGGCAAGCCGGTCGTGCTCGGCTACAACGTGTCGGACGACCAGGTCAAGGGCGTGCTGCCGGCGCCGGAGTTCACCACCGAGATCCTGAATGGGCGCCAGGTCGCGGCCCATGCCTTCAGCGGCTACGAAGCGAACATCGCGCGGCTGCAGGCCGCCGCGCGCCGAGCCGGCATCTTCACGGCGGTGCCCGATGCGGACGGCGTGGTCCGCTCTTCGCCGCTCCTGATGCGGATCGGGGATGGCTTCTATCCCACGCTGTCGCTGGCGACGCTGGCCGCCTATGTCGAGGTCCGCGCGATGGGACCGGTCATGATGGACAACCGGGACCGGCTGTCGGCCAGCGAGCTCGCGGCGGGCGAGCTCGAATACATCCAGCTCTTCACCGCCGATGGTTCGGCGCGGGTGCCCGTCGGGGCGCACTTGTCGAACCTGGTGCAGTTCCGCGGCAAGGGCGGCCCGGACGGCGGCGCCTTCCGTTACGTGTCGGCGGTGGACGTGCTCGAGGGCCGCACGCCCAAGGAGGTGCTGGACGGCGCCATCGTGCTGGTCGGAACCTCGGCCCCCGGCCTGCAGGACCTGCGCGCGACCCCGGTCAACCCGCAGTTCCCCGGCGTCGAGATTCACGCCAACCTGATCAAGTCGATGCTGGACGGGCGCTTCAAGTCGCGGCCGTACAACGCCTTCGCCATCGAGTTGCTCCAGGTGCTGGCCGTCGGGATCGTGCTCAGCATTGCGCTGGCGCTGCTGCCGCCCGCATGGTCGGTGCTGCTTGCGGCGGCGGCCTTCGCGGCCAGCGGCTGGTTCAATTACTACATGTACACCGAACAGGACGTGGTGCTCGAGCTCTTCATCTGCCTGCTCCTGATCGCCGCCCTGTTCGTGACGAACCTCGCCTGGGGCTACTTCTTCGAGTTCCGCAAGGGCAGGGCGCTGGTCGCCCGCTTCGGCGAGTACGTCGCCCCCGAACTGGTGGAAAAGATGGCCGAGGACCCGCACGCCTACGACATGGACGGCGAGAGCCGCGAGCTGACCGTGATGTTCGCCGACGTGCGCGGCTTCACCACCATTTCCGAGGGCCTCTCGCCAAAGGCGCTGCGCGAGTACATCAACCTGTATCTCACCGCGATGTCCGAGGATATCCGCTCCAGCCACCAGGGCACGCTCGACAAGTACATCGGCGACGCGGTGATGGCCTTCTGGGGCGCGCCGGTCGCCTTCGCCGACCACGCCAGCCGCGCGGTGGCGACCGCGCTGCTGATGCAGGCCAGCGCCGCGCGCCTGAACCGCGACTTCCTGGCGCGCGGCTGGCCGGAACTGAAGATCGGCATCGGCCTCAATTCCGGCCTCATGCACGTCGGCGACATGGGTTCGAGGATCCGGCGCGCCTACACCGTGATGGGCGACGCCGTGAACCTCGGCGCGCGCCTGGAAGGCATCACCAGGGTCTACGGCGTCGGCATCGCGGTCGGCGCCGCGACCAGGCTGGCGGCCCCGGAATTCGTCTACCGCGAGCTCGACCTGGTGCGGGTCAAGGGCAAGCGCGAACCGGTCGCGATCTACGAACCGCTCGGCAAACCCGGAGCGCTGGCGCCCGCCGTCATGGACGAACTGGCGCAGTGGGAGGCGGCGCTGGCGCTGGTGCGCGCGCGCAGCTGGGATGCCGCGCAGGCCGCGCTCGAGACCCTCGCCGCCGCCCATCCGCAGCGCGCCCTGTACACCCTGTACCTGGAGCGCGTCGCCGGCTATCGCGTCCATCCGCCGGGCCCGGATTGGGATGGGGTGACGCGCTTCGATACCAAGTGATGTGTCACTAAAGCAACGGAAGCTCCCCCTTTGCAAGGGGGAAGTTGCTGCTCCTGTCTTAGTTTTTCTCCACTGCAACAAAAACCTCGTTACACTGCGGCCCTCGGCCACGCCTGCCGCTCGGCCACCGCATACCCAACGATTTATAAGAAAAACTTATAAAAACAACAGTTTATAAAGCAAATCCGATGATACAACGCTTTGCGCGCCTGCTTGCAGGCTCGGTGCTCGCCATGGGCGTGGCCAGCGCCTGGGGGCAGCAAGCCGACGCCGCCGCCGGCGCGGACGACATCGTCCGCTTCGAGATCGGGCGTTTCGAGGTGAGCGGCAATACCCTGCTCGGCGCCGCCGAGATCGAGCGCGCCGTGGCGCCCTTCACCGGCAAGGGCCGCGACTTCGGCGACGTCCAGCGCGCCCTGGAGGCGCTCGAAGCGCTCTACCACGCGCGCGGCTACAGCCTGGTCCGCGTGCAGCTGCCGGAGCAGGAACTCGTCGGGGGCGCGGTGCGCCTGCAGGTGCTGCAGACGCCGATCGGCAGGGTCAAGGTGGAAGGCAACGGCAGCTTCAGCACCGCGAACGTGCGCCGCAGCCTGCCGGCGCTGCGCGAGGGCGAAACGCCGAACCTGGCGCATGTCTCGGCCAACCTGAAGCAGGCCAACGAGAACCCGGCCAGGAAGCTCAAGCTGAGCCTCGGCGGCGGGCAGGACGAGAGCGTGGATGCGCGCGTCGATGTGCTCGACGAGCGTCCCTGGACCGTCATGGCCAACGTCGACAACACCGGCGCCGGCGCGACCGGCAAGACCCACGCCGGCCTGGTGCTGCAGCATGCGAACCTGTGGGGGCGCGACCACGTCGGCAGCCTGCAGTACACCACCACGGTCGAGGAGCCCTCGCAGGTCGCGGTCTGGGCCCTTGGCTACCACGTGCCCCTGTACGCGAGCAGCGCCGCCCTCGACTTCTACGCCAGCTATTCGGACGTCGATTCGGGCGTGGTCACGGCCGGCCTGTTCCACCTGGCGGTGAGCGGGCGCGGCGCGGTCTACGGCGCGCGCTACGGCAAGCTGCTGGACAAGCGCAGCCTGGGCGGACGCGAGCTCGAGGGGCGCTTGATCGCCGGCCTGGAAGTGAAGGCCTACAAGAACAGCGTGATGCTCTTCGACCAGGACTTCGGCAACGACGTCACCGTGCGTCCGCTCAGCATCGGCTACCTCGGCCGCCTGGCGCTGGACAAGGGCGACCTCAACGTCTCGGCGACCCTGCTGCGCAACATCCCCGGGGGGGCGCGCGGCGCGCAGGAAGACTTCACGGCGGCGCGCTCGGGCGCCAGGGCCGGCTACAGCGCCGTGCGCCTGGCCGGCGCCTTCAGCCGTAGCATCGGCGCCGGCGGCTGGCTGGGCCGCGTGCTGGCCAACGGCCAGTATTCGCCGGACGCCCTGGTGCCGGGCGAGCAGCTCGGCGCCGGCGGCTCGACCAGCGTGCGCGGCTTCGACGAGCGGGCGTTAGCAAGCGACTCGGGCCTGGGCCTGAACCTGGAAGTGTATACGCCGAACCTGTGCAGCCGCAGCGGCTGGCAGTGCCGCCTGCTGGGCTTCTACGACGCCGCCTACGGCAAGCGCAACGCGGCGCTGCCGGGCGAACTGCGCAGCACGAGCATCGCCGGCGCCGGCCTCGGCCTGCGCTTCGCGGCGGGGCGCGCGGCCAGCCTGCAGCTCGATTACGGCCATGCGGTGAAACAGGGCGCGCTCGGCGGCGCCGACAAGGACAGGCTGCACGTGCGCCTTGGCCTGGCCTACTAGGAGAATGTGATGAGGAACGGACTTATTCGACTCAGCCGGGCGGCGCTGTGCGTCGCCGCCTGCTTCGGCGGCGTGGCCAGCACCGCCGCGGCCCCGACGCTGCCGAACGTGGTGGCCGGCCAGGCGAGCTTCTCCCAGGACGGCAAGGTGTTCTCGATCACGAACACGCCGGGCACCATCATCCACTGGCAAAGCTTCTCGGTGAACGCGGGCGAGATCACCCGCTTCGTCCAGCAGGGCAGCGACAGCGCGGTGCTGAACCGCATTGTCGGCCAGGACCCCAGCCGCATCCTCGGGGCGCTGCAGTCGAACGGCAAGGTCTTCCTGATCAACCCGAATGGCGTGGTCTTCGGGCAGGGCGCACGCGTGGACGTGAACGGTCTGGTGGCCTCGACGCTCGACATGCGCGATGCCGACTTCCTGGCCGGGAACAAGAACTTCACTGCCGGTCCCGGCGCGGGGAACATCCGCAACGAAGGCGCGATCACGACCCCGAGCGGCGGCAAGGTCTTCCTGATCGCCCCGCAGGTCGAGAACAGCGGACTCGTCACCGCCCCGAACGGCGAGGTGGTGCTGGCGGCCGGCCGCAGCGTGCAGTTGGTCGATTCCGCCAACCCCGACCTGAGCGTGGTGGTGTCGGCGCCGGGCCACGCGGCCATCAACCTGGGCCAGGTGCTCGCGCAGGGCGGACGGATCGGCATCTACGGCGCCCTGGTGAACCAGCGCGGCGTGGTCAACGCCGACAGCGCGGTGCTCGGCCGGGACGGCAGGATCGTCCTCAAGGCCAGCAGGGAAACCGTGCTGGAACAGGGCAGCGTCACCAGCGCCGTGGGCGCCGGCAAGGGCGGCGAGATTCAGATACTGGGCGAGCGCGTCAGCCTGGCCGGCAATGCGCAGGTCGACGCCAGCGGCGCCGCCCAGGGCGGCACGGTGCTGGTCGGCGGCGACTACCAGGGCAAGAACCCGGCGCTGCCGAATGCGCAGCAGACGGCGATGGGCAAGGATGCCCTGATCCGCGCCGACGCGACCGGCAGCGGCGACGGCGGCAAGGTCGTGCTGTGGTCGGACGGCGCCACCGCGGCCAGCGGCAGCATCTCGGCGCGCGGCGCGGGCGCGGGCCGGGGCGGCCTGGTCGAAACCTCGGGCCGCCGGCTCGACCTCGACGGCCTGCGCGTGGATGCCGGCGGCGGCAATGCCGGCGGACGCAATGGCAGCTGGCTGATTGACCCGGACAACATCGTCATCGGCGACGGCGTCTCCACCGGAGACACCACCTACATCAAGGCGAGCACGCTGACCGCCACCAATGCCGACATCGTGCTGCAGGCCGCCAACGACCTGCAGATCCTGCAGAACCTCACCACGCCGCACGACGTGCGCGCCGAGGCGGGCAACGAGCTGACCGTCGGTGCGGCGGTGACCTCCACCACCGGCAGCATCGACCTGCGTGCGAAGAACCACATCAACCTGCTTGCGGACAGCCAGCTGGCGAGTCCGGACTACGTCGACCTGAAGTCCAACCGGATGACGCTGGCCGGCACGATCGGCGGCATCGGCAGTACGCTGCCGAGCGTCTCCTTCAACACCTTCGACCATGGCACCAGCATCTTCGTCAAGGCCGGCGAAGTGAATGGCGCCCTGACGCTGGCGCCCGGCCGTCTCGGCGCCTTCGGGGCCTACGGGATCAACATCGGCAACAGCGGCCATACCGGCGAAGTCGTGATCGACGATCCGCTGAGCCTGGGCGGCAACCTGGTCATCGATACCGCCGGCCGCGTGGTCCTGAACGCGCCCGTGCTGCTGAACGGCGCGACCAGCCAGTTCCTGGCCAGCCTGCACGCGCCTGGCGGCCTGTTCCAGGTCGGCAGTGCCGGCGCAATCGATGCCGGCCGCAAGATCACTGTCGGCGGCGCCGGCCGCGTCGTCGTCGACGGCGCGCTAAAGTCGGGCGATATCGCCATCGACGCGGGCAGCGGCGGCATGCTGCTTACCGCCGACATCAGCGCGAACAGCCGCATCACGCTGCGCACCAGCGGCGACATCCAGCAGGCGAACAAGGCCTTGACCGCGCCGCAACTGCTGGTCGACGCCAATAGTGCGAACCTGCTGGGCAACAACCGGGTCGGCACCCTGGCCGGCCGCGCCACCGGTAGCGCAGGCGGCGCAGGATTGCGTTTCCGCTGGACCGGCAATGTGCGCATCGGCAGCATCGGCGAGTACGCCGGCCTCGCTTCGCGCAACGACATCAGCCTCGCCGGCGAGCATCTCGAGGTCGACGCCATGGTGGATGCGCCGCTGGCGATCGTGGCGGAGGTGGCATCGGCCAAGGGAGCGGGCGGGCTCAGGTCGAACGTCCTGTCGATCCAGTCGCGCGGCGGCATCGGCGAAGCCGGCCGTGCGCTGCGCACCAGCACCAGTTTCCTGCTGAGCGCGAAGAACACGGCCAGCGGCACCGCGCCGATCAACATCGTGAACGACCGCGCCCTCGTGGTCGGCAACGTGGCCCAGGAAGGCAGCGGCAACCTGGGCGCGATTTCGATCGAAAGCAGCGGCGGCCTGACCGTCGGTCCGGGCACGGCGCCGCTCGACGGCGTCAGGACCGGCGGCGGCGACATCCGCCTGGTCACGCACAGCCCCTTGACCATCCAGGGCCAGGTCGTCACCGACAGCGGCAACGTCACGCTGCTGGCCGCCAACGACGGCGCGCTGACGATCGGCCCGGCCGGGCATGTGGCTTCCGCTTCGGGCACGGTACGCCTGACCGGCGGCCAGGTCAGCTACCCGGCGGGCAGCGTCGTCGGCAGGCTGGAAGTCGTACAGACGAAGCCGGGAAGCCAGCAGCCCGACCCTGTGCAGCCCGATGCCGGGCGTCCCGATCCGGTGCAGCCCGATACCGGGCGTCCCGATACCGGGCGTCCCGACCCGACGCCGCCGCAGTTGAACGTCTGCCTGGCCAACCCGGCCACCCCGGGCTGCGCCAACGTGATCGAACAGGCCACCCGCGCCTGCATCGACAATCCGGATGCCCCGGGCTGCGCCCAGGTGCTGCCGCCGCTGGACAGTTGCCGCGCCAACCCCGGCAGGCTGGGCTGCGGCGTGGTCATGGGGCGCGAAGAAATCCGCCAGTGCATCGCCGCGCCGAAGGCGCCGGGCTGCGGCGGCGTGCTGCCGTCCTACGCCACCTGCGAGAAGACGCCGGGCACCTACGGCTGCGCGCCGGTGTTCGCCCAACGCGAGGCCATCAGCGCCTGCATCGCCGCGCCGGCGGCTCCCGGCTGCGCCGAGACGCTGCCGCCGCTGACGGCCTGCCGCCTGGATGCTGGCCTGTACGGCTGCGCGCCGGTCATCGCACGCGCCGAGTTCCTGGCCTGCGTGGCCAACCCGGGCGGCGCCGGCTGCGGCGAACGCCTGCCGGCCCTGTCGCTCTGCAAGGCGAGCCCGGGCATCGAGGGTTGCGCCCAGGTCATGCGGCTGGTCTTCGATGCCTGCCTCGCCAACAAGAACGATCCGTCCTGCGCCGGCATCCTGCCGACCCTGGCGCAGTGCGAGGCGAACAAGGCCCTGGCCGGTTGCAGCGTGGTGCTGCCGAGCATGCAGCAGTGCATCCTCGATCCGGCCCGGCAGGCTTGCGCGGCGATCCTGCCGCGCCTGGAGCAGTGCGCGGCGAATCCGAACCTGCAGGGCTGCGAGGCGGTGCTGCCGCGACCGGACTTCTGCAGCAGCCACCCGCTCGACCCGCGCTGCGCCGTGTTCAACGCGGCCCCAGGCCAGGGCGGCGGCGAGGCGAAGAAGCCGGTGGCCCAGGTCCAGCAGAACACGATCAACCTGATCAATTCGCGCACCCCGGCGCAAGAGAAGCTGCCGGCGGCGGCGCCGCCCGCCGGCAATGCCGGCACCGGCGCCGGCGAAGGCAGCGCAGGTACGGGCGCCACGCCTTCCGAGCAACCGGAGAACGGGCCCGCTCCGGCGGCAGGCACGAACACTGGAGAAAAGAATGAAAAACCAGTCGCAAAAATGTATTGCAACTAAGCGGGCCCTGGGCGCGCTGCTGTTCGCGGCGCTGCTCGTGACCGGCAACGCGGCCTGGTCCGCGCAGGTCGCGGGCGTGGTGGCGCGCCTGAGCGGCCCGCTATTGGCGAAGAAGGCCGACGGCAGCATCAAGGTGCTGGGCCTGAAGTCCGAGGTCGAGAGCGGCGACACCCTGGTGTCGGAAAAGAACACCTATGCGCAGATCAAGTTCATCGACAACAGCGAGATCACGCTGCGCCCCGGCACCACCTTCAAGGTCGAGCATTTTTCCTTCGACGAGGGCAAGCCGGAGGGCGACAATGCCAGCTACAGCCTGGTGAAGGGCGGCCTGCGCTCGATCACCGGCCTGATGGGCAAGCGCAACAAGGAGAAGTTCTCGCTGAAGACCCCGACCGCGACCATCGGCATCCGCGGCACCACCTTCGTTGCCCAGTATGTGCCGCCGCCGATCGCGGGCGCCGCGCCACCGGCATTGCCGCCCGGCCTGCACCTGAACGTGACCGATGGCGCCATCGTCGTGACCAACCACGGCGGCGCGCTCGGCTTCCAGGCCGGCCAGTTCGGCTACGTGCCGAGCGTGAGCCAGGCGCCGCTGATCGTCCCGAGCAACCCGAACATCCAGTTCGTGCCGCCGCCGGCCTTCGACGCCGGGGCCGGTGTCGGCGGGCCGCAGTCTGGCGCCGCTCCGGCACAGGAGAGCGGCGTCGACTGCGTCGTGCGCTAAGAGCCTATCCCAGCGGAGCCTCGTGCGCCCCAGGCCCACGGGGCTTTGTACGTCAAGAGCGCAAGGAGCGTGCCCGCTCCAGCAACAGCTCGCGTTCGCGGCTGTTGGCCGTCATGGCGGCGGCGCGTTCGAATTCGCTGCGCGCTTCCTCGACCCGGCCCAGCTTGGCGAGCAGGTCGGCGCGCACGCTCGGCAGCCAGTGGTAGCCGGCCAGCTTGCCCTCCGCAAGCAGCGCATCGGCCAGGGCCAGGCCGGCGGCGGGACCGTCGGCCATGCCGACCGCCACCGCGCGGTTCAGTTCGACCACGGGCGAGGGCTGGACCTGCGCCAGTTCGGCGTACAGCGTGGCGATCGCGCGCCAGTCGGTATCCATGGCGGCGCGGGCGCGCGCATGGCAGGCCGCGATCTCGGCCTGCAGCACATAGGGGCCGCGTGCGAGGCCAAGCCGGGCGGCGCGCTCGAGCGCGGCCAGGCCGCGCCGCACCAGCACCCCGTCCCAGCGCGCCCGGTCCTGGTCCAGCAGCAGCACCGGGCGGCCTTCGGCATCCAGGCGCGCTCCCATGCGCGAGGCCTGCAGTTCCATCAGCGCGACCAGGCCCTGTGCCTCCGGCTCGCCGGGGGCCAGTTCGGCCAGCATGCGGCCCAGGCGCAAGGCTTCGTCGACCAGGGCGGGACGCATCCAGTCCTCGCCGGCGGTGGCGGCATAGCCTTCGTTGAAGATCAGGTAGACCGCTTCCAGCACCGTGCCCAGGCGCTCACCCAGCTCGCTCGGCGGCGGCAGTTCGAAGGGCACGCGCGCTTCGCCCAGGCTGCGCTTGGCGCGCACGATGCGCTGGGCCATGGTGGCCTCGGGCACCAGGAAGGCGCGCGCGATCTCCTGGGTGGACAGGCCGCCCAGCAGCTTGAGGGTGAGCGCCAGGCGGGCGTCGAGCGAGAGCACCGGGTGGCAGGCGGTGAACATCAGGCGCAGCAGGTCGTCCTGGAAGACGTCGTTGCGGGCAGCGTCCAGGCTGTCGACGAAATCGGGCACGGTCAATGCCTCCTGTGCTTCGAGGTCGAGGCCGATTCTCTCCAGTTTCTGCCGCAGCAGGCGGTCGCGGCGCAGGCGGTCGAGCGCCCCGTGCTTGGCCGTGGTCGTGAGCCAGGCGCCAGGATTGTCGGGGATGCCCTGGCGCGGCCAGTGCTCGAGGGCCGCCACCAGGGCATCCTGGGCCAGCTCCTCGGCCAGGCCGACGTCGCGCACCATGCGGGCGACAACGGCCACGATCTTCGCCGATTCGATGCGCCAGACGGCGGCGATGCTGCGTTCGACCTGGGCGTCCATTCAGATCGCGGGGGCCAGGCTGCGTTCGAGGTCCCCGACCGGGAAGGCGAGGGCGATCTGCCGTTTCATGCTCTTTTCCTTTCGTGCGGGCCTCAAGAGGGCAGGTCGGCCGGCTCGTAGAGCTGGCGCACCTCGATCTCGGCATTGGCGAATTCGCCGTGCGGGTTGGGAAAGCGGCGCGACCATTCCATCGCTTCCTCGCGCGAGCGCACCTGGATCAGGGTGTAGCCGGCGACCAGTTCCTTCGTTTCGGCGAAGGGACCGTCGGTAACGCTGCGCCCCCCTTCTCCGTAGCGGATGCGCCAGCCGTCGCGGCTGGGGCGCAGGCCGTTGGCGTCGAGCAGGACGCCGGCACGGGCCAGCTCCTGGTTGTACGCGGACATGGCGTCGAACAGGGATCGAGCGGGCATGATGCCGGCTTCCGTGTCGGGGGTGGCCTTGACGATGATCATGAAACGCATGGCGGTCTCCTTGTCGTGGGGAAGCGCTTGGGCTTCTATTGGATACGACGAATGGAGTGATTGGCATTCGACATCGTGGCCGAGATATTTTCGTCACTGCGCTGCTGAATTGGGTTCCGGCCTGCGCCGGAACGACGTATCTGGCGGTGCTGGCCTGGAGACCGTCGTCCCCGCGCAGGCGGGGACCCATTTATCATGCACGCCGCCGAGCTCAGCGATCAAAGCACGGTGCGAGCCCCCGGACTTCCACCGTCGCCCACTCCGCCGCCGGACACTGCTGCGCCAGCGCGATCGCTTCCTCGCGGGTGTCGACGTTCACCAGGAAGAAGCCGCCCACCATTTCCTTGGCTTCCGCGAAGGGGCCGTCCACGATGCGCGCCTTGCCGTTCGGGACGCTCACGCGCGCCGCCCGGTCCGTCGATGCCAGCGATTCCGCGCCCAGCAGCAGGCCGCGGCTGCGCAATTCCTCGCCCCAGCGCAGCATGCGCTCGTAGAGGGCGCGGCCCTCGGGCTCGCTGCGGGCGGCGCGCTGGCCGACGGGTTCATGGATCAACAGCATGTGCGGCATCTGAATCTCTCCTCGGTAGTGGACGCGGCCATTCTATGCCGCCTTCTCTTCGCCGGCACGCTGCGGCGCGCAAGAACGCTGCACGATCCATTTGACTCCCACCTGCACCAGCAGTGCGGCGCCGGTCGCCGACAGGAAGGCCACGGCGATCGTCTGCGAGCGCAGCAGCAGCGACAGCACCAGGCAGAACACGGCAAAGGCATAGTAGCCGTTGACCATGCCGTGCAGCAGCGCCACCGCGAAGTCCGGCCCGCTGGCGCGGTGCGAGAAGCCCACCAGCACCGTGCTCATCACGGGGAACATCGCGAACAGGCCGGACAGGCGCGGACCGAGACCGGCGGCGGCATACGTCACGCTCAGCGACAGCGCGGCGCCGGCCAGCATGCGCCAGGGCAGGTCATTGGCCGGCCTGGCGGCGGCCGGCGCCGGCGCCGGACCGAACAGCCGCGGCGCCAGCAGCAGCGCGAGCACGACGGCGGCGAAGCCGGCCCACAGCGGCGGCGCCATGGCCTGGGCCTGCAGCAGCAGCAGCACGGCCAGCCCATAGGCGAGCAGGGCGGCGGTCAATGCGCGCGGCAGGCCGAGGTGGGCGCAGCGTGCATAGGCGATGCTGAAGACCAGGATGGCCAGTACCGCCAGCAGCGTGTTGGCGGCCGCGCCGGCTGCGAAGGCCGGTCCCTGTTCGAGCGCGAGCACCAGCAGGATCGGGCCGGACACGATGGGAAAGGCGGACAGCCGGCCGGCCACGCCCGGCCCCCAGCGTCGGCCGGCCAGGGTGACGAGGGCGATCAGGATCGGGACGAGCAGCAGTTTGAGCAGGAAGATCATGCGTGGCGAATAGTAGGCGCAAAAGAAAAACGCCCACCTTGCGGTGAGCGTTCCGGACTGCGCCTGCCGCCGCGGCGGCAGGCGGGATCGGCGGGCTTAGAGCACGTCGCTGGCGTGGTCCGCCAGGCGCGAGCGTTCGCCGCGCGCCAGGGTGACGTGGCCGCTGTGGCTCCAGCCCTTGAAGCGGTCGACCACGTAGGTCAGGCCGCTCGAGCCTTCGGTGAGGTAGGGCGTGTCGATCTGGGCGATGTTACCCAGGCACAGGATCTTGGTGCCGGGACCGGCGCGCGTGACCAGGGTCTTCATCTGCTTCGGCGTCAGGTTCTGCGCCTCGTCGATGATGAGGAACTTGTTCACGAAGGTACGGCCGCGCATGAAGTTGAGCGACTTGATCTTGATGCGCGAACGGATCAGGTCTTGCGTCGCGGCGCGGCCCCAGTCGCCGCCGTCGCTGTCGGACTTCATCAAGACTTCCAGGTTGTCGTCGAAAGCGCCCATCCACGGCGACATCTTTTCTTCCTCGGTGCCCGGCAGGAAGCCGATGTCCTCGCCCACCGGCACCGTGACGCGGGTGACGATGATCTCGTTGTACTGCTTGGTTTCCAGCACCTGCGCCAGGCCCGCGGCCAGCGCCAGCAGGGTCTTGCCGGTGCCTGCCTGGCCGAGCAGGGTGACGAAGTCGCACTCCGGATTCATCAGGAGGTTGAGCGCGAAGTTCTGCTCGCGGTTGCGCGCCGTGATGCCCCACACGTTGTTCTTGTTGTGGCTGTAGTCGCGCAGGGTCTGGAACACCGCGGTCTTGCCGTTGATCTGCTTGACCTGGCCGTAGAAGGGCGCTTCGCCACCCCGCGGCTCGATGAACACGAACTGGTTCACGAGCAGGGTCGGGATCACCGGACCGGTCACGCGGTAATAGGTGGCCGAGTTGCCGTTCTTGTTCTCCTGCCAGGACTCCATGTCCTTGCCATGCTTGTTCCAGAAATCGTCCGGCAGCTGGACGATGCCCGAGTACAGCAGGTCGGTGTCTTCCAGCACGTGGTCGTTGAAGTAGTCCTCGGCCGGCAGGCCCAGCGCACGGGCCTTGATGCGCATGTTGATGTCTTTCGACACCAGCACGATGGCGCGGCCGTCCATGCGCTCTTCCAGCGCACGCACCACGCCCAGGATCTGGTTGTCGGCCTTGCCTTCCGGCAGGCCTTCCGGCAGCGGCGCCGATTCCAGGTTGGTCTGGAAGTACAGGCGCCCGCGCGCATCCTTGTTGCCGAGCTTGGCCAGCGGGATGCCGGCCTCGATCGCGTCGTCGTCGACGTTGGCGATCAGGGCGTCGAGGGTGCGCGCCACCTGGCGGGCGTTGCGCGCGACTTCCGACATGCCCTTCTTGTGGTTGTCGAGCTCTTCCAGCGTCATCATCGGCAGGTAGACGTCGTGTTCCTCGAAGCGGAACAGCGAGGTCGGATCGTGCATCAGGACGTTGGTGTCGAGCACGAACACCTTGGTGGTGCCGCTCTTGTCGGCCTTGCGGCTGGTGGAGGACTTGACGTTGACTTCGACCGGCTTGTGCTTGGCCGGATGCGGCTGGTCGGCATCGAGCTCGCGCAGGCGTGCGCCGACGCCGTCATTCGACTTGCGGGCCGGGCCCTTGGCCAGCGGGGCTCCGCCGGTCGGCGCTGCGGCGGCGGGTGCGCCGACGACGTTGACGGGAGCGGTGCCGGTCGTGCCTGCGGCGACCGCATCATTGGCGGCAGGGGCCGCAGGGGCGGCGGCGGCCTTGGCCTTGCGTGCCCGGGCCGCCTTCGGCGTCGGCACGGCCTGGCCGCTGATCAGTTCTTCGAGTTCGGCGTCAGCGGTCGCGGACGCCGGCCGCACGGGCGACTTGCCCGGTTCGGCCTTGGGATAATCTTTTGCCAGCAGCATGGTCGCTGGCTTGCTTGGCATTTTTGGCAGTGGCATCAGGTTCTCGATTCGAAAAAGGACTTAAATAGGACGTGCGGGCGCAGCTCGGGGCGCGCCGCTGCACGAAAACGATGCTACTTGGAGGTGGTGCTGAGGCTGGCGATGCCAGCTTGAGGGCTGCGGCCGGAGGATGCCGGTCCGGCAGCAGCGGGAAGAATAATGCTGATGAAATACGTGGTGACTCAAAATAGGTGGCAATGTCCAGCAAAGTTATCGGTAACTGGGTTGCTGGAGCCATCCGTTTTCAGGGCTGGCTCTTCAGAAATTCCAGCACTTCGGCCACGTGGTCGTTGACTTTCACGCCACGCCATTCTTTCACCAATCGGCCTTGAGCGTCAATGATAAACGTACTGCGCTCAACACCGCGCACTTGTTTGCCGTACATGTTTTTCATCTTCATGACACCGAACCGGTTACAGACCGTTTCCTCCGGATCGGAGATCAGTTCGAAGGGCAGGCCCAGCTTGCCCTTGAAGTTTTCGTGCGAGCGCAGCGAGTCGCGGCTGATGCCGTAGATCTCGGCATGGGCGGCCTGGAACTCCGGGTAGGCTTCGCGAAAGGCGATGCTCTCGGTGGTGCAGCCCGGCGTGTTGTCCTTGGGATAAAAGTACAGCACGGTGTACTTTGCCGGACGGCCGGCCAGCTCGAAGCTCTGGCCTCCCGTCATGGGAGCGGTGAAATTGTCGACGGTTGCGGCGGTTTGGCTCTCGGCCACGGGATTCTCCTGGTGTCATGGCGCACTGGCGCCGGGTCCCTGCAGGGCAGCGGATACCGGCATGATAATCGGCGCGGCCGCCCCTTGCTAGTCCGTATTTACATCAAACATGGGGACAATGCTGGTGCGGACCGGGTCTCAATCCGCAATATGGCGCAGGTTTTCATTCCTTCAAGATGCAAAATGGAAATAATTTGGGCTCAGCTACGCGCCAGCAGCACCACGCCCAGCACGATGACGCCGAGCGCCAGCATGCGCTGCGGCGAGATCACTTCCCCCAGGAACATCCAGGCGCCCACGGCGCCGATCACGTAGCCGAGCGAGAGCATCGGGTAGGCGACCGTGACGTCGGTGCGCGACAGGCCCAGGATCCAGACCACCAGCGAGACGCCGTAGCACAGCATGCCGAGCACGATCGGCCACTGGGTGGCGACTTTCAGGCCGGTCATGAACCAGTTGTCGCGGGTGAGGTGGATGGCGCCGCCGAGGGCGTTGGTGCCGGCCTTGAGCAGGAGCTGGGCGGCGGCGTTCAGGATGACGCCGGTGATGATGAAGGCGAAGGCCGATGCGTTCATGGTCGTGGTGGATTGCAGGGACTGGAAGGACGCGACCGGGGACGCGCCGCGCCTGGGCGCGGCGGCTCGGAACGCGGCAGGGCGGGAATCAGGTGCCGCTGCCGATGATCAGGGCCAGCGTGACCTTGCGGCCTTCGCCCATCAGCACGTTGTAGGTGCGGCAGGCGGCCTGGTTGTCCATGCAATCCACGCCGACGTGCATGGCGGACAGGCTGGCGACCAGTTTCGGGTGGACGAAACGCTGGCGCTCGCCGGTGCCGAGCACCACGACGTCGGGCGCATCCCTGGCGATTTCCTCGAAATGGGCGGCGCTCAGGTCCTCGAAACGGCGCACGTTCCAGGGACGCGGCGGCACCTCCGGCATCACCGTCAGGCTGAAGTTGAAACGCTGGGCGTTGATCTCGACACCGCTGGCGTCATAGCCGGTGACGGTCTGGTACTGCTGGGTATTGTCGGAATGGAGCTTCATCGTAGTGCGCTTGCGGTGTTGGCGTCGAAGCATGCATTGTAACCGCAGCGGCGCGCCGTCCCGCATCCGGGGCGGATGGACGGCAAGCCAGGCCCGTTTGGCGGCGTTTCGGCAGGATTTTATTCGGTCGGGAGGGGGTGAGGTTGCTTAAATCGGGCGCTTTCGGCAGAATGGGTATTTTTCGCACTGCAACAAAGCGCAAGCGCGAGACCTAGCTCACAGGGGATACTTTGCGACCGATCCTGAAATCGAACAAGCTGGACGACGTCTGCTACGAAATCCGCGGCCCGGCCATGGAAAAGGCCCGCGAGATGGAAGACGACGGCCAGAAGATCATCAAGCTGAACATCGGTAACCTGGCCGTGTTCGGTTTCGATCCGCCCGACGAGATCGTGCACGACATGATCCGCAACATGCACGGCGCGGCCGGCTACACCGACTCCAAGGGCATGTTCGCACCGCGCAAGGCGGTCATGCACTATACCCAGAGCAAGAACATCGAAGGCGTCGGCATCGACGACATTTACCTGGGTAATGGCGCATCGGAACTGATCGTGATGGCCATGCAGGGCCTGCTCAACAACGGCGACGAGGTGCTGGTGCCGGCGCCCGATTATCCGCTGTGGACCGCGGCGGTGAGCCTGGCCGGCGGCAATCCGGTGCACTACGTGTGCGACGAGCAGGCCGGCTGGCTGCCGGACATCGAGGACATGCGCAGGAAGATCACGCCGAACACGCGCGCCATCGTCGTCATCAATCCGAACAACCCGACCGGCGCCCTGTACCACCGCGAGGTGCTGCTCGAGATCGTCGAGCTGGCGCGCCAGCACGGCCTGATCGTCTACGCCGACGAGATCTACGACAAGACCCTGTACGACGGCGCCGAGCACGTCTCGATCGCCTCGCTGGCCGACGACGTGCTGTTCCTGACCCTGAACGGCCTGTCCAAGAACTACCGCTCCTGCGGCTACCGGGCCGGCTGGATGGTGGTGTCGGGCGACAAGCGCCACGCCAAGGGTTACATCGAAGGCCTGAACATGCTGGCCTCGATGCGCCTGTGCGCCAACGCGCCGGGCCAGTTCGCGATCCAGACCGCGCTTGGCGGCTACCAGAGCATCGCCGACCTGGTCGGCCCCGGCGGGCGCCTCCTGAAACAGCGCGACCTCGCGCACAAGCTGCTCACCGATATTCCGGGCGTGTCCTGCGTCAAGCCAAAAGCGGCGCTGTACATGTTCCCACGCCTCGACCCGAAGATGTACCCGATCGCGGACGACCAGCAGTTCATCTGCGAACTGCTGTCCGAGGAAAAAGTGCTGCTGGTGCAAGGCACTGGCTTCAACTGGATCGCACCGGACCACTTCCGGCTGGTGTTCCTGCCCAATTCCGACGACCTGACGGATGCCTGCGGACGCATTGCGCGCTTCCTTGACGGCTACCGAAGGCGCCACACGCGCTGACGGTCCGAACGGTCCTCAGTTCGCTCATTCACGAGATACGAGATCATGAAACCCATCAAAGTAGGCCTCCTGGGCATCGGCACCGTCGGCGCCGGCACCTTCAACGTTCTTCAACGCAACCAGGAGGACATCCGCCGCCGCGCCGGCCGCGGGATCGAGATTACGATGGTGGCGGCGCGCAACCTGGACAAGGCGCGCGGGATCGTGGGCGCCGGCGTGGAAGTCGTCGGCGACCCCTTCGCCGTGGTGAATCATCCGGACATCGACATCGTCGTCGAGCTGATCGGTGGCTACGAGCTGCCGCGTGAGCTGGTGCTCAAGGCAATCGCCAACGGCAAGCACGTCGTCACGGCGAACAAGGCGCTGCTGGCCCTGCACGGCAACGAGATCTTCGCCGCGGCCCAGGAAAAGGGCGTGATGGTGGCCTTCGAGGCGGCCGTCGCCGGCGGCGTGCCGATCATCAAGGCGCTGCGCGAAGGCCTCACCGCCAATCGTATCGAATCGGTGGCCGGCATCATCAACGGCACCACCAATTTCATCCTGTCGGAAATGCGCGAGAAGGGCCTGGACTTCGCCACCGTTCTCAAGCAGGCGCAGGAGCTGGGCTATGCCGAGGCCGACCCGACCTTCGACATCGAGGGCGTGGACGCGGCGCACAAGCTCACCATCATGTCGGCGATCGCCTTCGGCATCCCGGTGCAGTTCGACAAGGCCTACATCGAGGGCATCAGCCAGCTGCAGGCGCGCGACATCTCGTATGCCGAGCAGCTCGGCTACCGCATCAAGCTGCTGGGCATCACGCGCCGCACCCATACCGAGAGCGGCGAGGGGATCGAACTGCGCGTGCACCCGACCCTGATTCCGGAGACGCGCCTGATCGCCAACGTCGAAGGCGCGATGAACGCGGTGCTGGTGCAGGCCGATGCGGTCGGCGCTTCGCTGTACTACGGCAGGGGCGCCGGTTCCGAGCCGACCGCCTCGGCCGTGATCGCCGACCTGGTCGACGTGACCCGCCTGGCCACCGTCGACCCGTACTGCCGCGTGCCGCACCTGGCCTTCCAGCCGAACGAGATGACCGACGTCGCCATCGTGCCGATGGCCGAGATCACCACCAGCTACTACCTGCGCGTGTATGTGAAGGACCAGCTCGGCGTGATGGCCGACCTGACCCGCATCCTGGCCGATGCCGGCATCTCGATCGACGCGGTGCTGCAGAAGGAGCCGGGCGACCAGGTCAACCTCGACATCATCCTGCTGACCCACCAGACCCGCGAGAAGAACATCATCGCGGCAATCGAGAAGATCGAGAAGCTGCCGGCCGTGATCGGCAAGGTGACGCGGATTCGCCTGGAAACGCTGGCCTGAGACCGTGGTCGCCGGAGCGGCGGCCGGGCATCACATGATTCAATTTTGCGGCCTTGCTCGCAAAATTGAATCATTTTTTTTGCCCGGCGCCTCAGGTCTGCGGTAGATCAAGCCGTTGCATCGCATGCGGGGGCAGGGCATCCTGCCAGGCTGGTGGCGCGGTGTCGTCATCGTCGATGAAGGCACAGGACAGGGCCAGCATGTCGTGTTCGATGTGGTCGAACAGCGCGGTTGTCACGCTGGCGTAGCGGAGGAGGAAGTCGGAAGAAGTCATCCGCGGATTCTACCTGCGCTGCGCTGCACAATCATGTTGTATGTACCGGTGCTTGAGACGTTTCAATCAACTTTATCAATGCCTCCGGTTGACATGGCGCGCCGCTTGAACCGTTTGGCGGTCTATGCTTTTTACCCATCCGGTATCGCCAGCCGCCACTTTACGGTTTAGTATCGGCAATACAACGATGAAACAGAGCAATAGCCCAGTGGCTGTTGTAGATTACGAAACTCTCGTTCAAGACAAGCTGCATGAGCCAACCAAGCCAGTTCTCCCTGCTGACCCAGCGTCGCTTCGGCCCCTTTTTCTGGACCCAGTTCTTTGGCGCCTTCAACGACAACCTGTTCAAGACCGCGCTGCTGGTCGCGCTGACCTTCGACACGGCGAACTGGACCACGCTTGATCCGGGCATGCTGAACAACCTGATCGCCGGCCTGTTCATCCTGCCCTTCGTACTGTTCTCGGCGACCTCGGGCCAGATCGCCGACAAGTTCGACAAGGCGCGCATGGCCAGGTTCGTCAAACTGCTGGAAATCGCCATCATGCTGGTGGCCGGGATCGGCTGGCTGACCCAGACGCTGTGGGTGCTGGTCGCCGCGGTGGTCGGCATGGGCCTGCACTCGACCCTGTTCGGGCCGGTCAAGTACGCTTATCTGCCGCAGCACCTGAAATCCGACGAACTGGTGGGCGGCAATGGCGTGATCGAGATGGGCACGTTTGTCGGCATCCTGCTGGGCGAAGTCGCCGGTACGCTGCTGGTCGGCATCAAGCCCTGGGGCATCGAACTGGTCGCCGGCGGCACGCTGCTGTGCGCACTGCTCGGCCTGGCCGCCAGCTGGCGCATTCCGCCCTCGCCGGCGCCGGCGCCCGAGTTGAAAATCAGCCGCAACCCGTTTGCCGAGTCGATCCGCAACCTGAAGTTCTCGCGCCAGAACCGCACCGTGTTCCTGTCGATGCTGGGCAATTCCTGGTTCTGGTTCTACGGCGCGCTGATGCTGTCGCAGTTCCCGCTGTACGCCAAGGATTACCTGCACGGCGACCACAGCGTGATCATGCTGCTCCTGACCGTGTTCTCGCTCGGGATCGGCGCCGGCTCCCTGCTGTGCGAGAAACTGTCCGGCCGCAAGGTGGAGATCGGCCTGGTGCCTTTCGGTGCGATCGGCCTGTCGGTGTTCGGGATCGACCTGTATTTCGCGAGCGTGGCCTACACCAACACGGCGCCGGTGGATGCGATCGCGCTGCTGGGCCTGCCGGGCGTATGGCGCATCATGCTGGACCTGGTCCTGATCGGCGTGTTCGGCGGCCTGTTCATCGTGCCGCTGTTCGCCCTGATCCAGACCCGCTGCGACCAGAAGCACGTCTCGCGCACCATCGCCGGCATGAACATCCTGAATGCGCTGTTCATGGTGGCCGCCGCCGGGGTCGCCATCGTGCTGCTGGGGCAGGGCTTCACGATTCCCGAGATGTTCCTGGTGACCGCGCTGCTCAATGCCTGCGTGGCGGTGTACATCTTCTCGCTGGTGCCGGAATTCCTGATGCGCTTCCTGGCCTGGCTCCTGATCCACACCGGCTACCGCGTGCGCACCATCGACGCCGACCGCATTCCGGAGCAGGGCGCGGCGGTACTGGTCTGCAACCACGTGAGCTATGTCGACGCGCTGGTCATCGGCGCCGCCAGCCCGCGCCCGATTCGCTTCGTGATGGATCACCGCATCTTCCGCACGCCCTTCCTGCGCTGGATCTTCCGCGCCGCCAAGGCGATCCCGATCGCGCCTGGCAAGGAAGACCCGTTCATGATGGAGCGCGCTTTCGTCGACATCGCGGAAGCGCTGCACCAGGGTGAGCTGGTGTGCATCTTCCCGGAAGGCAAACTGACCCATACCGGCGAGATCAATGAATTCCGCAGCGGGGTCGCCAAGATCGTCGAGCGCAGCAAGGTCCCGGTGATCCCGATGGCGCTGCGCGGGCTATGGGGCAGCGTGTTCACGCGCGACAAGTCGAACGTGTTCGAGCGCTCGTTTGCGCGCGGAATCCGCTCGCGTCTGGCGCTGGCGGTGGGGCAGCCGGTGGCGCCCGAGGCGGCCTCGCCCGAGTACCTGCAGCAGCAGGTGCTGGCCCTGAGAGGGGAGTGGAAATAGGCAGGGCCCGTGATGATCGTGAGCGGACCTGGGTCGACTGTTGAATCTTATCCGCAACCGCATGCGCAAGGAATACCTGATGCGAGCTTTCATTCTTGCTGCCTTCCTGTCCTGCTCTGCGTCGTCTGGCGTGATGGCATGCGGGCCAGTTGCACCTGAGTTTTGGGAAGACTCGCCAAAGCGCGTGAAGTCGAATTTCGACAATGCGGAATTTGTGGTCGTTGCGCTTGTCAGCGACGTCAGAAATGTGTCGGTCCCGGATAAGACATTCCCCCATTTTTCATCCATCGTAGAGCGCGCCAAATTTCGCGTCGAGCGCTCATACAAGGGGAAGCTGAATCCCGGCGATACGTTCACGATCGAATCCGGCAAGACTGTTTGTGGGCGCGGGGTCTTGAGCGCGGAATGGGTCCCCCCTACATCCGGGGACGAGTCGCCGCGAGCCGAATACCCAAAACGATGGCTCATCTATTACACGCCAACGCCGTTCATGCCAGATTCCCCCGTCCAGCCTCCGGCTTTCGAAATCAGCGTATCACGGCAGACCATGCCAGTGGACTATGCATCCTATGACCTGGAGCTGCTAAAGAAGTTTGCTGGGTCATGGGCACGGCAGGATGAGCAGTACAAGCGTACACAAGCTCAGCCGCCACACCGCTAGCAGTTCGGGCATGACCGAACCAAACGAAGATTGCGGCGAGCAGATTTGTCACGGCGCAGAGCCAAGACTGGGCGAAATACACACGTCCGACGTCTCGCCGAAGTGCCATTCCAATGCTTGTCTGGCGCTCGAAGTCAGCTCGGACATGGATGGGCTCTGTAGGCATTACGGAGCCACAAAAAAGAAAAGGCCAACCGATGGTTAGCCCTTGATATTGTTGGTCGGGGCGAGAGGATTCGAACCTCCGACCCCCTGCACCCCATTTAGGTCGCCGAAATGTCCATAGACATCTACAACTGTCTATGGTCTAAAATTTTACCTATATATTTCAACGACTTGTGGCAATCTTGTTGTCTCGCAACGTACACTTATGTACACTAGAAGCCGAGCACTTTTTCTTACCGGTTTCTTACCAACATCGGAATGGGGCAACGCGACAACGATGGCAGCGCATAGACTGACAGCAACAAAAATTGAAAAGCATAAGCTCACTCGTGATGACGAAATAGTGACGGATGGTAACGGACTGTACCTCCGGTTTCGACGTGGCAGTTCAGGAGCAACTTCCAAAACGTGGATGTACGCATACAAGGTGGGAAAAAAGTCTTCCTATCTGCGGCTAGGAGAGTACCAAGCGAATATTTCGGAATTCGACATCGGTCTGTATCGCCTTCCAGAGAACTCTCGTCTCTCGCTTGAGATTGCTCGTAGGGTGGCTGCTGAAGTTACTGACTGGCGGAAGCGAGGCTTAGATCCCAAACTCCATATTCAGTTGGAGTTGGATCGACTTGCAACGAAGGCACAGACAGAAAGTATTGAGGCGGAACGAGCTAGGTTGTTAGCACAGGCTGATCTGCTAACTCTAGGGGACCTATTCGAGGCTTGGTTAAGAGATGGTGTACGGCGTAAGGACGGTAACGCAGAACTTCGTCGAACGTTCAACCTAGACATATTGCCCGTGCTTGGGCAGAAGCCATTAAGGAATGTTACAGAGCATGATGTGCGAGCCGTTCTACGCTCCATAGTTGACCGCGGAGTAAACCGTACAGCCGTCATAGCTAAGAATAACCTGACGCAAATGTTTGCTTGGGCCGGCAAGCGCCAGCCCTGGCGGAAGCTTTTGATCGAAGGTGATCCTATGTCCCTTATTGAGATCGAAAAGATTGTGAGCCCAGAATATGACCTTCATAACCGACGCGATCGTGTGCTTGAAATAACTGAGATCAGCGAGCTTTATTCGATATTCCGTAAGTCACGTTCTCAATATGAGGCGGCGCCCAATAAGCGCGTAGCTGTGCAGCCGATTGAGCGGCACACCGAGCTAGCGGTAGGAATTATGCTGTCGACTATGTGCCGTGTTGGGGAATTGTCAATGGCTCGCTGGGAACATATAGATCTTGCATTAGGAAAGTGGTTTATTCCTCGCGATAATGTGAAGGGGAATTTTTCTGACCACTCAGTTTATCTATCTGAATTCTCCACAGAATTATTTCGGCAACTATATGAAATCTCGGGAGAAGGTGAATGGTGTTTCCCATCCAGAGATAAGCTGACCCATATCAATACGAAAGCAGTTAGCAAGCAGATCGCCGACCGGCAGGCAATGTTTAGAAAGAGTCAAGGGATTGAGCATTGCTCTGGCCTACAAAACCGCCGTAGCGATAACACACTTGTACTGGCCAAAGGGAAAAATGGTGCCTGGACACCGCACGATCTGCGTAGAACTGGCGCAACGATCATGCAAAAATTGGGTATTCCATTGGAAACGATCGATCGCTGCCAGAACCATGTCCTACCTGGAAGTAAAGTACGCAGGCACTATCTCCATCATGATTACGCAGACGAGAAGAGGAGCGCATGGCAGCAGCTTGGGCAGTACGTGAAAGCGTTATCATCTCAGCCGCCGTTAGAACTCATACCCAACGCCACTTCATCGAGGAACATCAATGAAGACCTTGTGGCGTTGAGATGATAATTTCTACCTATGCGGGTCGATCGAACTGCCGTGACGCCCGCTCAAAGTACTGCGGCTTGTTTATGCCTTACGGCCTCCGGGCCTAAAGTCGCGCAGCTAGCCCCCTCTTGGTTTCTGCTTGTGCTTGAGGGCGCCACGGACTTGCCAACGACTCGAATCGGGTTTCTTCTCCAATATATCGCAACCCCACGCGACCGGGAGCTCCTTGACGACATAGCGCAATATCAACCTCGCAAATTCCTTTGTCATTACTGTTTGGATCATATACTTCGTCTCGGTACAGGAAAATTACAGCATCAGCGTCTTGCTCAATCGCCCCTGAATCGCGGAGGTCCGATGGTTGGGGCCTTCTATTAGGACGCTTTTCCAAATCACGGTTTAACTGGGATAGCAAAATAATCCCTATTTCTAATTCTTTCGCAAGCGATTTGAGCCCACGTGTGATTCCTTCAATCTGTGCATTTCGCGTGTCTCCGTCGCCATCCATCAATTGGAGATAGTCGATGACTAGCAAGTCTAAGCCGTGACGACGCTTCAAGGCTTTTGCTTTCATTTTGATGTCGAAAAGTCGCAAGCCGCCCTGGTCATCTAGGTAGAGCTGCATGGTATTTAGGATTTGAACTGATTCCGTTACTCGGGCCCACTCGTCCTGCCCCAGTCGTGACGGTTGTAGTAACCATGGCAATGGAATGCGCCCGAGGTAAGCAACATTGCGATCGTGGAGCTGTTGTCGCGGCATTTCCATAGACAAAAATAGTACGCTTGAGTGCTTGGCTACATTGCAGGCGACATTAAGGGCGAAGCCGGTTTTCCCCATCTTTGGTCGCGCAGCGACGACAATGAGCTCTCCTGGGGCCACACCTCCATTTAATTTTGCGTCTATTTCAGCGAAACCGGTTGGTGTTCTTGTGCCACGACCTTCTAACCGACGGTCGAGCTCGCGGAAGTATTCCACCATGTCTGCGCCGGCATGAACCGGCACAATTTTTGTCTGGCCATTGCTAAGTCGTTCCAGTTCAGATGAGGCCTGATCAAGCAACACATCTGTGGGCTCTCGCGAGACCCCAGCAGATTCCGCAATCTTACGACCAACAGCAACCAAGGCACGTTTGATTGCTTTCTCGCGCACGATTTCACTATAGCGTCGAATGTTCGCGGACGATGGCGTCGAGTGGACCAACGATATTAGATAACTCCCACAGTCCGTGATTTTCTTATCTAATGCAGCGACTACGGATATAACGTCACACGAGGTCCCGCTGTCAATCTGACGTATTATTTCCTCGAAAATTTTGGCATGATCAGCCAGATAAAAATGCTCGGGCTTTAGCGATGCCATATTGTCCACGCTGTTAGAGTCAATGAGGAGGGCTCCCAACACAGATTGCTCAGCCTCAACGCTATGCGGCAAAATTTGCGGAGAGTTATTCATACTTTTGTTCCCTTACCTTTGTGAAATTCGACGATTTGGTTAGCCACTCGAGATCCGCCAAGAAAGGGCGCTTTTTTGGATCCGATTGGTGCCCAACGAGAAACGAGCAAGACTTGACATAAGTGAAATAGTTTTCCCAGTATTCCAAATTCTGTCGTACTACGTCCTCATTCCAACGCGCCCGCAGCTGCGCCTGCCTTGCAGGCGTCCAGTCACGTACTCTCGGACACATCGGCAAAATTCGATGGTAGATATCGATGATCTTTTGGTGTGGACATGGTGTTGAGTGGCGCGGTTCAGGGACAGCCGTCCCAAGAAGCGTTGGCGAACTAGCTACTTTGCTGTCAAACTCTTCCGTCGTTTCTAAATCCAAAAAGTCTGCTGTTCTGGTACCAAAGACTGTTGTTCCAGAGGAAGAGATTTTGGCAGTGCCGGCTGCTTTCCGGCGTGCGTCGCAAGAACGCCGTTTGGCTGAGGTTCCGTTGTGTTCGTTGAAACGCGTGATGCTGATTCCACTTGGCTCCTCGGCAATCCATCCCACTGCTATCAGCGCTGCCGAAAACTGCGGGATGGTGGTCTTCCGATCAATGGCGGAGAGGCTAAGGCCAGGCATGAACCCTGATTCGGTATGTTCGTCTGCTACTGACCAAAGCCAGTAGAGGCCTCCGATAATCGTTGCTTCGGATGCCCCCGTTAGATCGCATAAGCGGGAAATTCTCGGGTCATCCCACAAATTAGTGCGCATTTTTATCCAGGTTGCCCCCATCACTGCTCTCCGCATCCCAGAACAAGAGCGTCCTGCAAGTTTGCTCTAGCTAAATCGCTGCTCGTTGCCTCTTTACCTGCCGACAATGCCAACAGTACGTTCTGTTGGTGCGGCACAAGCTGGCTGTTCAGGCTCTCAAGGAAATCATGAAGAAATTCGACAGCATGCTTCACGATGCATCTCCCACGCGTTTGGCCATCCACTCATCGACCTCTTGCTCTAAGAAGGCTACGGCCCTGGGACCTATCGGAATTTGAGGAGGGAATGCATCTAACGACAGCAGCTTGTAAATGGTACTTCGCGCCAGCCCCACCTTCTTACAGACCTCGCTCATTCGTAGGAACCGATGTCGCTCGCCAGAACCTGCGCGCCACTTCCCTCGCATGCGGTTGATATCGTTGCCAGCTTCTTCACCGTCAGTGTTTGGCTGCCCAGCAGTCGTGCACTGGCTTGCGTAGAGGGTCATGCTCTGGGGCCGCCCACTGTCTACGATGCCGTAGTTCTTGATGGTAGACGCTTCTTTGCTGTAAAGCTCCTGGACGACCTGTCTGACAGTCTCGCTGATGCTCATGCGGGAAGAACTTCCGTCAACCTTGTACTTGTACTGAGGTACGTAACCACCAACATTGAAAGTGAGTACCGGGCGAACGCTACCTTGAGAGGGAGCCGGCTGAAATTTTGAGTCTTTTTTCATTTTCCAAAGCCGCACTGACATGTCTACGAAGGTCTACATGTAGCGGCTACCAGCAACCTTAAGACCACTTTTCAGAAAACTTGGAATTTTGTTTGTTGTTGTATTTCTGACACACTGCTAGCTCGTCGCAGGTGCGTGTAGCACCTGAAACCGTGTGATAGAACTGTTGGGTGAGCGCATCCATATCGTCACGAGCTGGCTACATACCAGAAGGATGCGGATGGAAGGCAAACAGGAGCGGTCTACCGGGCTTGCCGTCGTCGCGAACGGGTACCTAACCCGTCAGGGTTAGGAGAGGAGGGCTTGAACTCTCTTCTACTTCTATCTCTTTCTCTAGCTCCACAAGATGTCCACACAATCTCCGCATCATTTCCGCATGTAATGCGGAATTTCGCGAGGCAACCTACTGACCCTCGGGTAGAGCAAGGTTACCGCATTGGATGTGTTGAAAATCGACCATTTTCTAACACCTTGTCGTCAGCCTTTAAAAGTGTGTTGGAAAAATAGCCTTTGTATATATCAACATGTTGATATATATTGATGAGGTTTTTCAACACTCTTGGGGAGCGGTGATGGCAGTGTTTGGGTATGGGCGAGTGTCAACAGTAGAGCAGACGGCGGACAACCAACGGCTTGAGATCGAACGTGCAGGCTATGCAGTTGAGTACTGGTTCGCCGACATAGTTAGCGGCAAAGCGCACGCATCGCAGCGGCCACAGTTCAGCAACATGCAGGCGAAGTTGAGAAAGAAGGACACGGTCGTAGTGTCCAAGCTCGACCGCCTTGGCCGCGATGCCCCAGACGTACTAACGACCATCAAAACGCTGGCGGCCCTCGACGTTGAGGTCGTCGTGCTCCAGCTCGGGAAGCTTGATCTGACATCGCCTGCCGGGAAGCTCATGCTTGCCATGCTGGCTGCTGTGGCTGAGATGGAGCGCGATCTGATTGTAGAGCGTACTCAAGCTGGACTCGCTCGCGCCAAGGCAGAAGGTAAGTCTTTAGGACGGCCTTCTAAGCTGACGCAAGAACAGCGCCGAGCGATCGTGGAGGGTTATGCTAGGAAGCAGAGTATCAGCGCCCTGGCGAGGCAATTTGGTGTCTCACGATCCACTGTCCTGACAGTTGTGACCCCGCGTCCGGTAACCTCGCTGGCGAGCGTGTAAGCAGATCTATTGCCACCTCGATGCTGACGCCACTTTCGTGCAAGTAGGCGGCAGCAAATCGAACCCCGTGAAGCCGTGATAGCTCAACGGCGGTTGCCAACACTGAAGGACTCATAGCTCTCTCGTGCGTCGTGGTTACTCATCCTTATATAGTCTTTCAACAGCCGTTGTACTTATTGAGCTGGCTCAACGTTGGAGACGAATATGGTGCACGAGGTCGAAGACCGTGCTGTGATGTACGTCCGAATGTCGACGGAGAGTCAAGACTATTCGACCGACCACCAGCGCGCGAAAATTCAGGAATATGCTCGCAAACATGGCATCGCTGTCATCCGCGAGTACGCAGATGACGGCAAAAGCGGTCTCGACATCAAGCGTCGAGCCGGTCTGCGTGCACTTATGAGCGACGTGCAATCGGTTCGACCTGATTTTAGTCGTATTCTCGTGTACGACATCAGCCGCTGGGGCCGATTCCAAGATATAGATGAGGCGGCCTATCACGAGCATACCTGCCGGCGTGCAGGTATCGAAGTCATCTACTGCGGCGAGCAGTTCTCAGGCAATGGCGGCCCTTACGATTCTCTCTTGAAAAGCATGAAGCGCGTGATGGCCGCTGAGTACAGTCGCGAGCTGTCCGAGAAGGTGTTCGCTGCTCAGTGCCGGTTCATTGAGATGGGGTTTAAGCAGGGCGGCCACGCTGGGTACGGCCTGCGCCGCCTAGCCATCAAAGCCAGCGGCGAACCAAGGGCTGTGCTCGAATATGGTGAAGCCAAAATCTCAGCTACGGATCGGGTGATTCTTATTCATGGTCCTGATGAAGAAGTCGCGACGGTACGCAGGATTTACTCGTGCTACTTGAACGATCAACTCAGCGAAGCAGCCATCGTCAGGTTGTTGAAGAGCGAGCAGGTGCCAAGTGAGTTCGGACGGCCTTGGACGCAGGCCATGGTGCACTCTGTGCTATCCAACATTAAATACTGCGGTGCTCTTGCTTACAACAGGCGCTCCTCCAAACTGTCTAATCAGCGCATACGCAACGCTCGTTCTGACTGGATCGTGAATCCTGATGCGGTCGAGCCGATCATTCCGTTTGATTTCTTTGAGCGAGTTCAGGCGGAGCACGCTCGCCGACTGCGCCGATACACCCGCCCGGAGCTGGTTGCCCTCCTACAGGATTGCTATCAACGGCACGGGAAGGTCAACGCGAAGGTGATTGCAGCGGACTCAGCAATGCCAGACCCGCAACTCTTTGTGCGGTCGTTTGGCTCACTGGTGAAGGCGTACACAGCAGCCGCCCTGCCGCGATCTCTGACGTATGCGTTCGTCGAAACGAAGGCAAAGTTGTCGGTCATGCGACATCGCCTCCTAGCGCAGGTAGAGGCGCTTGTACAGGCCGCAGGGAGTAACATCGAACCCACCTCGATATAGTGGATCCACCTTTTGAGACAGCGACCACGGGGTAGTTTAAGCTGTTGTCCGCGAAAGGATGACAGCAAATGGGTGAAGCAAAGAAACGCAAGGTGCACACGGCAGAATTCAAGGC
>NZ_JBKBOV010000031.1:0-55135 GCF_046293535.1 Massilia sp.
GCGCAGTTCCGGCGGATACAGCGTGCCGACGCGCGGTTCGCCGAAGCTCTGGAACTCGCTCGAGGTGGCCCCGGACAGCGTGACCATCGTGAACAGGGTGCCGTCGCCTTCCTGGCCGTAGTGGATGAAGGCGCCGAAGCGCGCGCCGCTGACCCCCAGCGCCGCCTCGGTGGCCGCGCGCAGCAGCGAGCGCAGGTCGCGGGTCGAGGCCAGGATGCTGCCGGTATTGTTGAGCAGCTCGAGCACGTGCGATTCGTCGCGCAACGCCTGCTCGGCGCGCTTGACCTGGTCGACGTCGGTATTCGTACCGAACCAGCGCACCACGCGGCCGTCGGCGTCGCGCACCGCGCTCAGGCGCGTCAGGTGCCAGCGGTAGCTGCCGTCGGCGCCGCGCAGCGGGAACTCCATCTCGAAGGGTTCGCCGCTGCGGATGGTCTCGCGCCAGCGACCCATCACCGCGGGCAGGGTGCCGGGCTCGATGGTTTCCTGCCATCCCCAGCCCACGCTCTGCTCCGGCGTGCGCCCGGTGTACTCGTACCAGCGGTCGTTGAACCAGACGATGCCGCCGTCGGTGCCGGCCATCCAGGCCAGCTGCGGGATCGTGTTGGCCAGCGCGCGCAGCAGTTCCTCGCTCTGGCGCAGGGTGTCTTCGGCGCTCTTGCGGCCGCTGATGTCCTGCACCACGCCGGTCATGCCGACCAGGGATTCCTGGCCCTTGCGCTCGGCGTAGTCGGGCCGACCGACCAGGGCCACCCAGCGCGCGGCCTGGTGTCCGGAGGCGCCGGTGGCGACCCGGCATTCGATGTTCAGGTCGGCCCGCGCCTCGAAGGCCTTGAGCACGGCGCGCCGCACCTGGATGCGGTGCTCGGGATGCAGGCGCGCGCGCAGTTGCGGCCAGGGCAGCGGGGTCTCGGCCGGCAGGCCCAGGATGCCGGCCGCGCGCGGACCCAGGATCACGCGGTCGAGCGCCGCATCCCAGCGCCAGTCGCCCAGGCGTCCGGCCGCCAGCGCCACCTGCAGGCGGTTGTTGTTCTCGACCAGGGCCTGCTGGTCGAGCTTGCGCTGGGTGATGTCCTGGAAGTACAGAGTGAGGCCGTCCGGAGAAGGGTGCAGGCGCATCTCCAGCCAGCACTGCAGGCGCACATAATAGAAGTCGCGCACCACCGTTTCGCGGCGCTCCATGGCGCGCCGGCAGTCTTCCGCCACCGAGGTGCCGTGCAGGTCCTCGAACTCGTCCCACAGGTTCTTGCCGACCAGGCCCGTGCGGTGCTTGTCCAGCGGCGCGATCATGTCGAGGGCGCGCCCGTTGATGTAGGTGATGCGCCAGTCGCGGTCGACCGCGCAGAAGCCGTCGGACAGGCTCTCGAGCATGTTTTCCATGCGTTCGTTGGCGCGGCGCAGCGCTTCCTGGGCGGCCAGCAGTTCTTCCTCGGCGCGCTGGCGCGCCGCCAGCACGCTCTGGGCGTTGCGCAATGCGGCCGAACGCATCATCTCGATTTCGTGCTCGTCGCTCACGCGGCGCCCTCCAGCAGTGCGCTTGCCAGGCGCGTGCCCTCGACCCGGGCCCGTATCTTGGCGAAGGCGGTGGCGCGGCTGACGCTGTCGTCGTCGAAGAAGGGGGCGAAGCCGGCATCGTCGGTCGTGCCCAGGCGCGGCGGCGCGAGGTAGCGCGCCGCCAGCAGCACCCGGTCGCGCACCTGCGCCGCGCTCTCGATACGCGCGTCGAAGGGATCGACCACGCCGACGAACACGCGCTGTTCGGGACGCGCGTAGTCGCGCGCGATGCGCAGCACGCGTTCGGGGTCGGGCTGGCCGGCCATCGCGATATAGAAGCTGCCGGCGCGGATCTCGAACAGCGCCGGCAGCAGTTCGGCATAGTCGACGCCGTCCGCGCCGCCGTGCGGGGCGCGGATGCCGGCGGCCGACACGTGCAGCCCGATCCGGGCGCGTTCGGCCGCGGTAAAGCGCGCCAGGGCCATGTTGTTCAGGTGGACGAAGCTGGCCAGCAGGGCGCCGCTCGGGTCCAGCCGCATCGCCAGCGGGCCTTCGGCGAAATCGATCTGCACCTTGTGGGCGCCGGCGTCCAGGCAGCGCCGGATCTCGGTCTCGTGTTCGCGAACCAGGTCGTCGAGAAACTGTTCGCGCGGATAGCCTTCCAGGCCGTCGGGCGGGTAGAGCAGCGACAGCGCCGAGGGCGAGATGATGGCCTGCTTGATCTGCGTGAACGGCCGGGTCGCATGGCGCTGCGCCGCGCGCAGGTACTGGTCGGCGTAGCACTGGTAGCGCAAGGGACCGTGCGTCAGGCGCGGCATGCGGTGGCTGGTGAGGCCGGAACCGGTCTGCACGGGAATGCGGAAGCCGTCCGGCGCGGTATTGGCCGCGCCCCGGAGCGGATAGCTCCAGAAGTTCTCGAACTTGCCCTGCTCGCCGTCGCTGATGACGCTGGCCCCGGTGGCCTCGAAATCGGCCACGGTCGCGCGCACCGCCGCCTCGAGCAGGGGCGCGAGCTCGCCCGTCGTGGCGCCGGCGCGGATCGCGGCGACCAGTTCGGGCGGACGAGGAATGCTGCCGATCGGTTCAGTTGGAATCATCAGTGCTGGCATGTGGCCGGCGAGGCGCGCGGCTGCGCCTGGCCTGGTACGGGCCATTGTAGCCCAGCCGAAGCCTGCCGGCACGCGGCACTGGCCTCACCTGGCGGGCGCCGGCTGGCGCGCCACCTTGTCCAGGGCGTCCTGGAGCTGGTCGAGCTCGTAGGGCTTCTGGAGCGACAGATAGGGGAACTCGAGGTGGCGCAGCAGCGAGTCGCCATAGCCCGAGGCGAAGATCACCTTCAGCGCCGGATAGTCTTCGAGCGCGCGGCGCGCCAGGTCCACGCCGGACATGCCGGGCAGGCTGACGTCCGAGAACAGCACCTGGTAGCGCTGCTTGGCCAGCAGCGCGAGGGCGTCGTCCGGATGGGCCACGCCGTCGGCCTCGTGGCCGAAAGCCTTGAGCATCTCGCAGACCAGGTACTGGGAATCGAGGTTGTCCTCGACCACCAGGATGCGCAGGCCGGCATCCTCGGTTTCCGGCTCGTTCCCGGCCGCCATGGGGGTGGGCGGCGCCAGCAGGATATGGATGCCGCCGACACCGCCGTCGCCGCCGGGCAACGGGGTCAGGCGCAGGTCGCAGCGATGCTCGAGCGGGCCGTCGGCATGGCGGAAGCTGAGCAGCGTGTCGGCCACCACGCCCGGCTGTCCGGACCAGGCCTGCTGCAGGACTGGGCCGGCCGCCGATAGGGGCGGCGGCAGCACCGAAGGCACCGAGCCGCCCGGCACCCGGCCGCAGCCCAGGCCGGCCAGCGCGGCATAGGCGTCGTTGAAGACCAGCACGGTTTCGCGCCCCCACACCAGCAGGCCCGGCAGGGGAGAGTTGAGCAGCAGGTCGGCGGCCACGCGCAAGGGCGCGGGCCAGCGGGCGGGCTCGCCCAGGCTGCTTCCAGACCAATCATAGGAGCTAGCGGTGCGCGGATCGTGTTGGAGCATGGGCAGACTGTTGTAGGAACGAAAACATGGCGGCCATCCTACACCAAATGTGGCCGTATCGCCGCCTTCATTCGTGCGCCGTCCGCGCTACGCCCCGCGCTGCTTATTGCCCGGCAAAGGCAAGCTACATCCGCATCGAGCGAAACGCGCGGAAATCGTGGATCGCCAACCCGCCATAGCCGGTATTGGCGCCAAAGAAGTTATTAACCGATGCAAGATTACTTTCCATCCTGCTATAACCTTCCTCGCAGAACGTGATCTTGGCAGGCTCGAGATTGCATGTTGTTTCGACACCGATCATAGTCTGCTTTCCCTTCGACATGGCGTACGAAATCGGGTGCTCGGCGTGCGAAGTAATGCTGTCTTCGCCCATTGCGTAGTCGCGGTAGGCCATCAGGGTCGTGCCGTCTACGGTGTCGACCATCCAGTGAGAAAGTGAACGCGTGATGCCCTTGCGGGTAATGGCGACATATGCGTATCCCATTGCGATATCGGCATTGAGCGATAAATCGGATGTATTCGCCACTTTCATTTTGGCATAGAGGTCGATGAGTTGGTTGCCGAGCGAAACTTTATTCTGATTCCAATCGGGTAAGCCATGCGGTTCGATATCGAAGTGGAGTCCGCTCGGGCGCGCCCCGCTCAGCCCCGCGACGAATGCGCTGGCCTTCTTGACCATGTTCACTGCCATGTAATGATTTTCCGTACGCGACCATTCGGGCGCACCGAACAACAGCTCGACCTTGATCGAGCGGGACGCGGCGCGCTCGATGAATCCAGCCAGCAATGCAGGCTTGTTCAGCAATGCCTGACTGTGCAGGAAGATGACGTTGACCCTTCGCTGCGCAGCAAAATCCAGCATCGCCTTCTGCTTCGCATTCGTGCCGATGTCGCTGTCGAACCAGCTCCACATGGCGCGCGTGGCCGTGGCCGCGCTGGGGGCAACGGTGCTTGCAGTAGTCACCGACGCCAGTGTCAGGTTCGTCGCCGACGCGCTCGGCTGCACTGGTGCGGTGCCTTGCGGGACGTCATCCCGCTGCTGGGCGACGCGGAACGCCGGCAGGCTTTCGGACACGCCAATCGCGCTGTCAGGTGCAAGCGGCTCGACATTCGCGCCGCCACATGCTGCGAGTGCTATTGATAATGTTGCCAGGGAAATCGCTCGTTTGTAAAACATAATTCTGCACAGTAAGTTTCTGGAGGACGCACAGAATAACTTACTACACAGAAAAATATAGCGAGGAAATATCTAATATATTTTGATTGCTTATCGGTATCTTATAGCTGACCGATAATCCAATAGCCAAATGCAAATCGAATTAACATGATGAAATAAGAATTGGCATTATCGCATGGACTGCCCGGAAGCATAAAGCCGGTTTGCCAATGCGGTAGAGCCCTGACGATCACTGGGGAACAAATCGAATCTGACATCAACGGGCAAAATGTTGATGCGGTATCGCTCCGGCAGTGCCGGCACCGGGTCGAGCATCGCGATCAGCGAATGGTGGCGCACGACGAGGGGATTGGCGCGGTCCGCCGGCAGACGCTGAGCCGTGGCCTTGACCTCGGCCACCATGGCGCGGTGCGTGTAGCCGTCGAGGAAGCGAATTGTCGCCCAGCTACCGATGCTCGCGTCGGAAGCCGCCGACGGATCGACATAGACTTCGACCTTGGGCGCGTGCGCGGAACGCACGTCGGCAACCTCGGCGTTCTCGGCCAGCCATTCGCCGGGCTTCGGGAATACCTGGGTCACCGTACCGTCGCGTGGCGCCACCAGACGCAGGGAACGGATGCGCGCCTCGACCTCCGCCAGGCGCTCACGCAGGATGCCCAGCTGTGGGTCCTCGACCACGGTATCCGGCGCCGCGCTGGTGGGAATCGGGACACTGTCGCGGCGCGCCTGCAACAGGGCGGTGTAGGCTTCATCCAGTTCGGCTTTGGTAGCCGCCCCCATGTCCATCAGCGCGCGCAGGTCCCGGTATTGCTGCTCGCGTAGCGCCAGCAGAGGCCGCGCGGCCGGATTGGGAGGCACGGGCCGCGCCGTCGCGGAGCGCGCTCGCGCCTGCTGCTGCCGCTGAGCGTGGCCGAGGGCGGCCTGCAGCGCGTCCCGCTGTGACTCGAGCACTTCATTGCGCAACTGCGCGACGGTGTCCCCGGCATGTACGCTGTCGCCCTGGGACCGACTCTGCACCAGCCGTCCCGCAAGCGGCGTCTTCACGAGGCTGTGGTCGATCGCAACGAAGCCCGGCATGCTGACGAAGATCGCGTTGTAGACCACGCGTCCCAGGAACAGCAGCAGGGGCGCCAGCACCAGTACGATCAGGACGCGCCAGCGCCAGCTCGGCAGGCTGCGCTTGCTGGGTGCATAGTGAACGGCAAGCCCATTCGTTTCGAAGGCGGTCGGCGGTTGTTTGAAACTGATCTTCATGGCTTGGCTCCAAGAAATTGATCGAGCGATTGGACAAGAATGCCCCGGAAATTCGGCTCGCCTTGCAATGCCTCGCCGACTTCGCGCAAGGCGGCAAGCGCACGGTCCGGCGCCATGCGTCCATAGCTTTCCGCGCTGGGCAACTCACGTTCCACCGATTGCGCCAGGCTGATGCCGAGCCGGGGATGGGCCTGCAGGACGCGCGCCAGGAAAGCGGTGACGCTCGGCGCCTGGGTGCTGTAGTACATCACCGTGACCTCGTCCACGCCGCCTGCCGCCAGGTTGCGCAGCAGGGTGTCGCTGGCGTCGCGCGGATGCAGCGACATCCCGAGCGGCACACGGTGGGCGGCGCCGAGCCGGCGGGTCAGTGCCGTTATCCCGGCCTCCCAGCGCGGCTGCTGCGCTGGCGGGAGCTGGGACCGCTCGATATCCAGGTGCAGACCAGCGAAGGGAAGATCGCGCAGCTGGGCGAGCAGATGCAGCAAATCGGCATGGCCCTCCTCGAGCGCCCAGCTGGGCTCCCCGAGCAGCAGCTCAACCCGGATTCCCGCCTTGCGCGCCGCCTCGATGAAGGCGCCCAGCCGGTCGCGCACGGGTCCTGGCCGGGCAACGCGGGCGATCTCGTCGCGTGTCAGCGAAAGCAGGATGCGCTTCGCGGGCGGCAGGCTTTGCAGAACGCTTTGCGCAGGCGAAGTGGCAATGCGCTCGAACAGGTGCCAGGCGTACCAGCCCGGCTTGTCCGCGGCCGCGCCAGCGGCTGCCACGGGAGCCGCTGCCGGTGGTGCGGGAACGGGATCGGGACATGCCCGTCCCATGCCGAGTAGATCGGCCTCGCGCTGCGCTACCGCCAATCGGGCGCGGCCGGCTGCGCGCATTGCCGTGTAATGCGCATAGCGCTTCTGAACCAGGGTTTCCATGGCTGTCTCCCGCGCATGGGCCAGACGCAGCTCGGCGACGCGAATGCCTTCGGCTTCCGCGGATTCGCGCTGCATCAGGGTCGCAAGCCGTTGGCGGGCAATGCCGGCCTGGAGGACGACCTGATCGGCGCCCAGGCGGAAGTCGTTGCGGCGGGCTTCCAGTGCCAGTTCGGCTGCGCGCAGCTCGGCCGCGGCGAGACCGCGGCGCGCTGCGCGCCAGCGCTTCAGTTCGAAGGGAATGCTCACGTCGATGCTGACGGCGCTGCTGTAGCCGCTACGCCCGCCGGATTCCCTGAGCGCCGACTGTGACAAGCTGAGCCCGCCTTCGATCGCGTCCGTGCCCGCGACTCCTAGCGCACGGCGCCGTTCGGCGGCAAGGGCGGCGTGGTACGCAATATCGGGGTGCGCCTCGATCTGCGCCTGCAAGTGTGCGGCGGACAAGCATTGAACCTGGAAGGCGGGCGCCGCGAGTGCCGCCGGATCGACTTCAAGGCCGGTGATCAGCCTGATCGTCGTCACGGCGGACGTGGCCGCGGCTGCCGCATCCGCGGCGTCGTCCTCCGCTTCACTGAAGGTGGCCAGCAGGCGGGCACGCTCATCGGCGAGAACGAGGTGGCGGGCCTGGCGCGAATCCAGACTGCGCCGGCTGCCGGCCGCAGTCGCCGCATAGGCGCGTGCCCGAGCGAGGTCCAGATTGCGGTAGTACGCCTCGGCATAGGCATAGCGCAGGGCCTTCAGCACCTCCAGTTCCGCGGTCCTGTGCCGGTACTGCTGTGCGTTGGCGACGCCCTGCGCCTGGCGACCGCTCTCCTGCAGGGCCGTACGGCTTCCAAACAGCGGCAAGCGGATACCCAGCTGGGCAACGGCGCGTCCGCGCGCCGAAGGAATCGCGGTCAGCACCTGCTCGGCGCTGGATCCGGTCCCATCCGGTAGAAGATTGTCGATCCGGTAGCGCTCAGGACGCGTCGCGTCGCGACCGTGGGCGAGCGTCGCCGCGCCAAACAGGCGGATGCCGCTGTCGGAAGCGAGCTCTACCCGGGCATTGGCCGCCTCGCTCTCGGCGGCGGCCAGGCGCATCCGGTTGGAGTGGCCGATGCGCGCTTCCAGCTCCGCGAGCGTGGTCGCGGCGGCGATCGGCAACGTGCAGGACAGGATGCCTGCGAACAGCAAGGAGTGGAGTCGGCGCATGTCAGAATTTGCTCTTGCGTAGTACCCACCATGGCGCCATTGCCGAATCGAGATGGCCGCGGTTGGCGATTTCATTCAATATCCCAATGGCGGCAACGACCCGCGAAAAAAGGCTGAAGAGGGGATAAATCGGAAGGAACAGGAAGTACAAGGCATCTTTTGTCGGTCGTTCCGAAACGAGTAGCCAGAATGCGCTGAACAGCATTATCAGGAATATCAAATAAACGAGATAGACGAATGCGAGTATTCCCAGGACAATGCCGGTGTCATAGCGCCAGAACAGGATTCCCAGGTAAACAATGATCAAGAAAGGCATGCAGATCTGGAATAAGACGCCGCCCACCAGATGGGAAAAGAAATTCGGCCATCCCAAAAGCGATGGGCGCAGGTTCCTACCGTATTTTCGGAAATAAATATAGAATAAATCTCCGTCCCACCTGATGCGCTGCCAGAAGAATGCGGTCAAAGTGGCGGGCGCATCCGTATGGCCGATGACGCGCGGATCGAATACGATGCGCAGGCCGGGATGTTGACTGCACAATTGTTTCAGGCGCTGTGTCATGTCGAGATCTTCAGCGGTGCCGGCGTCCCATCCAAGCACTTGGCGTAATATATCGGCGCGAAATATGCCGAATGCGCCGGAGATATTATTGATGATCCCGAATTCGGCCAGCCCGGTCTTTCCCCCGCTGATCGATACCAGGTATTCGACAGCCTGCAACCGGGTCACCAGCGAGGAGCCCGCATTGCGGACGCGCAGGTTGCCCGATACCGCAATCACGCCGGGATCGAGGAAATGCGCTGCAGCTCGGTACACCATGTCGGGATCGAAGGAGGTATCGCCGTCGAGCGCCATGACGATATCGCCGGTGGCGATCGACATTCCCGAATTCAGCGACGACACGCGTCCTCCACGCTGCCATTTGGGCAGAACGATCAGTCGGCGCTGCGGCGTCCGGTCCGCCTGGGACTGGCAATCGCGCGCGGCGGCCAGGGTCTCCAGGTTCTGGCGCGCGCCATCGATCACGGGGATGATTTCGATCTCTCCCGGATAGTCCTGGTTTAGCAGGGAAATGATCGTATGCTGGACGTCGCGCCCCTCCGAGTAACAGGTGATCACGCAGGAGACCCTCCGGAAGCGCCGCGGCACGACGGCCGGAGCGGCATTCTGGACAATGCCGTAACGGACGATGCCAAAAATTACGGTAAGAAACAGCGGTAGTTCGAGGAAGATCGCGAAGGGGATGAAGCGCCACAAGGTTTCGAACCAGGTCGACGCGAACACGCCTTGCAGTACGGTCAGGAAGCTGATCAATGCGGTATAGAGCATGGCATCAGGACGCAAGCAATTTATTCATGATCGCGCGCGAGTCGTCATGCTCGCCCAGGTCGCGGGGGGAGTGAAAGGTCCGAATCCTGACCTCCAGTGTCGGTCCGGCCGGCTCATCGCCTGAGCGCGCCAGCTGGCGGAGTCGGGCTGCCGCGGTGTCGGGCGCGCTCGAGGGCAGCAGGAGCCAGATCCGCTCTTGCGAATCATTGCTGGAGACATCGCAATCACGAATGACGTGCCGGAGACGCTCGCCGAATTCCGTCAGCATCAGGCTTGCGCGATGCGATCCGTAGGTGTCCAGCAGTTCGCCGATGTTTCCGATTTCGATCAGGACCACACTGAATTCGAAAGACCGATAGCGCCGCTGGGTACTCGACCACCAGCCAAGCAGTTGGCGGAATTGTCCTGGTACTACATGGCGTGCATCCTGCGCTTCGGAATAGCTCAGGGGGTGGCCTTGCCGAATCGATGCGAGGCCTTGTTCACCGAGGTTCAGGGCATAGACCTCGGCAACGTCGAGTTGATCGGGACTGTCGATACCGCCGCAATCGTAGCAGCGCCCGACCACAGGCGCGTCCATGGCCGCGCCACCACAGTGCAAGCAGGCGTATTGCGCCATGGGCAAGTCGTAGTCGACGCCGATATGCCGCAAGCGCGCATCGCATTTCGGGCAGGAAAGGATGCCTCCGACCTGAAAGTTTTCCTTTCGGGCAACGTGACCGCATGCGAAACAATGCAGCGAAGGCGCGTGCTGGACCTCGATACTCTGGCAAGACGGGCACACTTCGACATAAGACAGGTGAGCGCTGCCGCAGTTGCGGCACAAACGGATGCGATCGACCAGGCGGGCCGCCCGAAGAAGACCGCTGACGACATGGCGCGCCAGCACCTGTGGCGAGTCGAGTTCCGGGCTCAGCACCTGCAACAGCGGATAGACGTAGCGTGACTTGCTGGCGCGGTCGAGCACCGGAGCGAGCTCGTAGCCTTTTCTGATAGCCATGAAGAACAACAGCTTCTCGATATCCTCGAGATCGTCCGGCCCGATACGGGCCTGCTTGACGGCGAAATTGAGCTGTTTGGCCCTCCGGCCCGCATCCTGAATATCGCAACAACCATCGATCAGGGGTGATGCATTCGGAATTTCCGTGAAAAGCTGGCGGTACCAGATTGCCGAAGTGCGCATCTCTTTTGCGAGCGCGTGAATATCGCCGTCCCATGATCTGGAAACCCATATCGCATCCGGATTCAATCCGGATGTCTGGATGGCCTGCCAGGATTCGAAATTGATGCATTCGGCATCGGATATGCTCCGATCGTTCGAAAGGATTGCCAGCACAATGCGCCTCCCTAGTGGATACGGTTTCTGTAGAAGTTATACCGGGCGACGCATCCCGGTAACCAATTATAGGCGGGCTGGAGCGCTTGCTAGTCAAGTATTTACATCGCTTCGCGGATTATGTCTATAAAAAGCCACTCGTCGTTACCGGGAATGGTGCCGGTAATCAAGGCCGCATGGCGCCAGCCTCTATGTCAATAAAGAAATAATGATCCACGAACAGATTCGATTGCGCTGAATCCGATATTTTCATTGTTTTTTATCGGAATCCGGATTATGTTCATATTCGCCAATTCGAACAGTCGGCTCATTAACTGCGGCTCGGCATCGGCGTTATGGTGGAGGGCGAATGGCAGGGTCCAGGGCGGCGGCAGAGAGAAGGGAATTCGGCTTGCGCCTGACAGCGGCGCTGGCGGCGGCCGGCGTTCCGGCGAACCCGGGGCTGCTGCTGGCAGCATTCAACCGACTCGACCCGCGTATGCAAGTGACCGTCTTCGCGGTAAGGAAATGGCTGTCGGGTGGCGCTATTCCTACTCAGGAAAAGCTGCAGCTGTTGGCGGACTGGCTTGGCGTGAGCAAGCAATGGCTGCGCTTTGGCGAAAGCGGCCCGGCGGAATGGCAAGCTTGCCAGTCTGGCGCCGGTCTGCTTCCCCGCGACAAACGCCTGCTGGACGACGTCCACCGGCTCGATGAACTTTCACGTCAGGTCCTGGAGGATCTGGTCACTTCATTGTTATTGCATTTTCCGTCCCGCAGCGTTCGCGTGGATCCAGAGTAGGAAGTCGCCGGATCGTTCCCCGGTACCAGGGCAACAGCGGGTTCGCCAGCGATGTCATGCAATCCGAGCGCTGAGCCTTAGGCCTGGCAGGCACGCCAGGGCGGGGGCACATGGCCGCCGCATCGGTTCCCCGGGCTCGGTCCAGGTGGGCCATCGGCTCAACTCCTCAGTCCAACGTCTTTCCGGAGCGCGTGCAGCGCCCAAAAAAAAACCCGCTTCCAGGAAGCGGGCTGAATCTATTTCCTTGGAGGAGAATAGAGGAGACAGGAAGCATGATGCTGCACTGCCGCAAATCCGTCCAATTTATATTTCAAATGACTGCCATCAAGATTATTGATGAGCCGGGTTTGTCAACCATGCCGTGGCGTCGCCGCGACGCCAGCCTGGCGCGAGGCGCGCACGCTTGGTGCATGGGTGAAAATGTTCTACGATGGCAACTATGTTCAAACCTTCCCGGCTTGCCTGCGCTTGTGCGGCACTGTTTTTGCTGCACACAGGCGGCAGGCTTGCCGCTGTCCGCCCCAGCCAGGCGCAGGACGAGCGCCTCGTGCTTGCGCGGGAAGACCGCGCGTTTGATCGGCTAGCCGGCCTCGCGTCGATCAGGGTGTCCGGCGCCTACGGCCGCGCGCCCATGCGCGTCGGCCAGCGCGACGAAGCCGCCGATGCCGGGCTATCATGAACCCGGCCTCCGCGTGGCGTGCCAGGCAGGTCCCGGCGTCGAACTGGCCCTTGCTGGCGACAACCTGCTGCATGCCCGCCATCCCGAGTTCGGGGCGGCGGGCATGCGCCAACTCGCTGAACGCCCTGTGTTTGCCAGCGCAACGCTGTGATTCTGAAAGCTCCATGACAAGAATGAAAACAAAGCTCCCCGACCGCATGCGACGCCGCCTGGCCTGCCGGGCGCTGGCTCTACCGTTGCCGCTGTTGCTGGCGGCCGCAGTGACGGCGCCGCGCGCGCTGGCGGATGTGGGCGGGGCCCAGGCGCTCGAGCGCCGCGTCAAGGCGGCCTTCCTGTACAAATTCCTCGGCTATGCCGAATTCCCGGCGCACGCCTTCGTCGACCCGAGCGGACCGCTGACGATCGCCGTGGTCGGCTCGGAGGACATGGCGGCCGAACTGGCGCGCATCGCCAGCGGCCGCATGGTCGCGGGACGGCCGATCGCGGTGCGGCAGGTCGCCATGAACGAGGCGCCGCCGGCCGTGCACCTGCTGTTCGTGGCCGGCAGCGACGGCGAACGGGCCGGCCGGGTGCTGCGCGCCGCCCCGGGCGCCTACCTCACCGTCACCGAATGCGACGGCGGCCTGCGCCATGGCAGCGTCATCAATTTCCGCATCGTCGACCAGCGCGTGCGCTTCGACGTGTCGCTCGATGCCGCCGAGAAGAAGAACGTCAAACTCAGTTCGCGCCTGCTGACCGTGGCGAACCGGGTGCAGAAGGGAGGATCGTGATGAGCATGCACGATACCGGTTCGGTCCGCAGCAAACTGATCCTGATGGCGGTGGCGACCACGATCGTCGCGCTCCTGACGGCCGCCATCGCCATGATCGTCGTCGACGCGCGCACCTTCCAGCGCGTCTGGATCGACGACCTGAGCACCCAGGCCGACATCGTCGCCGACGTCGCCGCCTCGGCGGTGTCCTTCAACGACAGCAGTGCCGCCGCGCGTAGCCTCGCGGTGCTGCGCGTGCGTCCGCAGATCATGGCCGCCGCCATCTATACCAACAGCGGCCAGCGCTTCGCCACCTACGCCAAGGCGGGAACGGAAGCTTCCTTCCCGGCGCGCGCGGAAGCGCCCGGCCACCGCATGGAACGCGGCGAACTGGAGGTGTTCCGCCCCATCGTCGAGAACGGCGAACCGCTCGGCACGGTCTACCTGCGCTCGCGCTTCGGGCTGCTGGACCGGGTGCTCAGCTACGGCGCCATCCTGGGCGGCGTGATGCTGGGCGCGCTCGTGATCGCGGCCCTGGTGGCATCGCGCCTGCAGGCCTCGATCACCCGCCCGCTGCAGGCGGTGACGAACGTGGCGCGCCAGGTGATGCTGCGGCGCGACTTCAGCTTGCGCGTGCCCGGCAGGGAAAAGGGCGAGATCGGGGTGCTGGTGGAAGCCTTCAACGACATGCTGGCCGAAATCGGGCGCCGCTCGGACGCGCTGCAGGCGGCCAACCGCACGCTCGAACACGAGATGACGGTGCGCGAGCGCGCCGAGCAGGCCTTGATCGTGGCCGACCGCAGGAAAGACGAGTTTCTGGCGACCCTGGCGCACGAATTGCGCAATCCGCTGGCGCCGATCCGCACCGGCCTGGACATCCTGCGCATCCGCAGCGGCGACGCCCAGGCGACCCAGCGCGCCACCGACATCATGGAGCGCCAGTTGCGCCAGATGGTGCGCCTGGTAGACGACCTGCTGGACGTGTCGCGCATTAACACCGGCAAGTTCACCATCAAGATGGGGCGGGTGGAGCTCAAGGCCGTGGTCAACGACGCGCTCGAGGTGGTGCGCTCCTATATAGAACTGCACGGCCACGAACTGGTGATCGACCTGCCCGACCGTCCGGTCTTCCTGCACGGCGACGCGACGCGCCTGGCCCAGGTGCTGTCCAACCTCCTGAACAACGCCGCCAAGTACACCAACCGCGGCGGGCGCGTCACCCTCAGGGCAGGCGTCGAGGACCGCACCCTGGTGATGGAAGTGGCCGACACCGGCATCGGCCTGGCGCCCGAGATGCTCGACACGGTGTTCGAGATGTTCGTGCAGGTCGATTCGACGCTCGAGCGCAGCGTGGCCGGCCTGGGTGTCGGGCTGTCGCTGGCGCGCAAGCTGGTGGAGCTGCACGGCGGGACCATCGAGGCCAGGTCCGAGGGCCTGGGCCACGGCAGCCGCTTCATCGTGCGCCTGCCGATCGTGGTCGATCCGGAGCCGATCGCCAAGCCGACGCCGGCCGCCTTCATCAGCACCGAGTCCTACCGCATCCTGCTGGCAGACGACAACGTCGACTTCGTCAACAGCATCGGCGCGCTGCTCACGGCCATGGGCCACAGCGTGGTCATCACCCACAACGGGCCCGACGCGCTGGCGGCGGCGGCGCGCTTCTGCCCGGACTACGCTTTTCTGGACATCGGCCTGCCGCACATGTCGGGCTACGACCTGGCGCGCGGGATTCGCCGCCTGGCCTGCGGCTCGATGACGGTGCTGATCGCCGTCACGGGCTGGGGGCAGGAGAAGGACCGCCAACTGGCCTTCGAGGCCGGCTTCGATCACCACATGGTCAAGCCGGTGCGCTTCGAGCAGATCGAGGAGATCCTGGGCAACCGCAGCATCATCAAGAAGCTGCGTACCTGATTCCGGGGCGGCGCCGGGCAGGGCTCGGCCCGGTAGCCGCAGGCTGGCTTTGCGATGGACAAAAAAAACGGAAGCGCTTGCGCGCTTCCGTCGATTCAGTGAACCAGGAGGCTATCAGGCCTGCTTGGCTTTGCGGCGGCGTGCCAGGAAGCCCAGGATACCCAGGCCGCCCAGCATCATGCCGTAGGTTTCCGGTTCCGGAACCGGAGCCAGCATCACGGCGCCGCCGAACGAGGCGCCGGTATCCGACACCAGATTGCCGCTGACCTGCAGGTAGTAGTTACCGGCAACCAGGTTGTCGCTGGAGATGCTCCAGACGTCCATTGCGCCGCTCATCAGCGAGGAGCCGGTGGTGATCAGGGTGTCGTCTTCGCCATACAGCGCCAGGGCAGTGATGTCCAGGCCTTCGCTTTCGCTGCGGCTGATCGACGAGATGATCGCATCCAGGTTCATCGGCATGTCACCGGCGACCGTGAAGGTGAAGCGGTCTTCGAAGGTGTTGCCTTGGTTGTCGGCAGCGAAGGTGTCGCCGAAGAAGGCGGTGTTGTCGATCAGTTCGAGCGCCTGTGGGGAGTTGCCGATGACCTCTTGGGCCATGACGGCCGACGAGCCAAACGAAGCGGAAGCCAACACAATTGCAGCAATCAGAGATTTTTTCATTTCTTTCCTCGCATAGAATCAGCCGCGTCCTGCAGCCTGGGTTTCACGTATCGGGGAACTTCATGCTATCAAACGGGCAAAAAAAAGCACGTGGCAATGTGATTGAACGTTCAACTCGCGCCACGCATGCCACAAATCAAGATATTTCTGAGTGGACATGCTTTCGGGTGCCTCGTCATAGGAGAACTCGTCTCATTAGCGTTGATATGTAGAAAAAAATTCTCGAGTTGCTGAAAATATGTCAGCCCAGTCCTACAAAAACAGGAGGGGCTTTCCGGCGTCGAGCCCCCACGATTTCAGTCCGGTTTAATGAACGAAGCGTAGAAGTTGCTGGGTTTTAGGCGTTTTTGCTGAGTTACCCCAGCAGTGGACTCAAGCTTGGGCGTGCACGCGAACATGCATGCAAGAGAATGCGCCTACCGGCGTCGGAGAAGTGAAGAGGGAATGGCTGAAAAGAAAAATGGCCCAGAATCGCTTCTGAGCCATTTAAGAAAAGTTGGCGCGGCTGGCAGGAATCGAACCCACGACCCCTTGGTTCGTAGCCAAGTACTCTATCCAGCTGAGCTACAGCCGCCCGAGGCACGCATTATAGCAGCATTGGATGATTTGGCAAATCCCCCGATTCGTGAACCCAAGCTCATCCGGAGTGATCCCCCAGCCCCGTTGCGAGGAGCGGACGCCCGGTGAAGCATGGCGGCCGCGGGGAAGGGGGATCGAAAAGCGATGCTGCGGGATGAATCTTCTCAGAGCCGTCTTAGAAGGCGCTTAAGCACGCTTCATAAACCCCTGCCGATCTTGATGACGGGTTTGATGGAACGCCGGACCGGGAGCGCGACCGCGATGCCGGGTTCCACACCGCGCGGGCGTGGCGGATTGGGTGCCGCCGCAACATGCCGGCGCCCGGCAACGAAAAAAGGGACCAGATCTTTCGATCTGGTCCCTCATATTCTGGCGCGGCTGGCAGGAATCGAACCCACGACCCCTTGGTTCGTAGCCAAGTACTCTATCCAGCTGAGCTACAGCCGCCCGATGCAGGCATTATAGCAGGGTGTTTGCGTATTGCCAATGCCTCATTGGCGTCGCCGCCTTTGCGCGCTCCGGCAGGCCGATAACGGGCCGCAACGAAAAAAGGGACCAGATCTTGCGATCTGGCCCCTCATATTCTGGCGCGGCTGGCAGGAATCGAACCCACGACCCCTTGGTTCGTAGCCAAGTACTCTATCCAGCTGAGCTACAGCCGCCCGAGGCACGCATTATAGCAGCGCCTTCTTGTTTCCGGAAGCATCAATTTTTTTCCGTAGGCAAACCCGCTCTGGTAAATTAGCCGGGTTGGAATCTGATGAGACACCTATGTTTGCCTTGAAGCCGGGACCGCGCCTCGCTCTGCTCGTTCTATGTATGCTGTGCCTGTGGGCGGGTGGCGCCTCCGGCGCGCCGCGCAGCCTGCGCTTCGAGCGCCTGTCGATCGAGGAGGGCCTGTCGCAGCAGTCGGTGCTGACCATCCTGCAGGACCGCCGCGGTTTCATGTGGTTCGGCACCCAGGCCGGCCTGAACCGCTTCGACGGTTACCGCGTCACGGTGTATCGCAACGATCCGGCCGATCCCGGCAGCATTCCCGACAATTATGTGCTCGCCTCCTACGAGGACGAGCAGGGCAGGCTCTGGTTCGGCACCAAGGGCGGCCTGACACGCTTCGATCCCGCCACCGGCAAGTTCGCGCGCTTCGCGGCGCCCGCGAGCCCAGGCGCCAAGGCCCCTTACACCGGCAACCGCGCGGTGCTGGCGATCCAGCCCGCGCCCGGCGGCGGATTGTGGCTCGCCACGGGTGACGGCCTGCAGTACCTCGATCCCGCCAGCGGGCGCCTGCGCGCTTACCGCCATGACCCGGCCGATCCGCGCACCCTGCGCGACAACCGCGTCAACGCGCTGGCGCTCGACGGCCGCGGCCACCTGTGGATCGGCACCGCGGCAGGCCTGGACCGGCTCGCCCCCGGCGCCGACCGTTTCGAGCACCATGACCTCGACCCGGACGACCTCCAGCGCAATACCGTGCTGGCCCTGTCGATGGGGCCGCGCGACACGCTCTGGGTCGGCACCGCGACCGGACTGGAAGCCTGGCGCCTCGGCGACGGCGCGCCCGATGCGCAGCCGCAGCGGCGCCGCATCGGGCGCGAACTGGGCATGGAAGAGTCGCGCATCAATGCGCTGTACCACGATCGCGGCAACACCTTGTGGGTCGGCACCGAACTGGAGGGGCTGAAATGGCTGGACCCGGCGACCGGCCGCTTCCTCAGCTACCGCAACGACCCGGCCGACCCGCACACGCTGTCCGACAACCAGGTCAGTGCGATGCTGGTCGACCGCACCGGCACGCTGTGGGCCGGCACCCAGTTCGGCGGGGTCAGCCGCACCGACCTGGCCAGCGGCGGCTTCGCGCGCTATGGCGGCAACGAAGGCCTGGGACGGGCCAAGGTGCGCGCGATCGCCGAGGATCCGGAAGGGCGGGTATGGATCGGCACCACCGGCGACGGCCTGATGCGCCTGCCCCGGCCGGGCGGGCGCATCGAGCGCATCGGCCGGGGCGACCTGCCGGGCGAGGTGGTCAGCGCCGTGGCGCATGCGCGCGGCCGCACCTGGATCGGCACGCCGACCGGCCTGGCCTGGCGCGACGCCGCCGGACGATTCGGCCAGACGGGGCTGGGGGCGAGCCCGGGCGCCAACTATGTACAGGCGATCCACGCCGGACGCAGCGGCACGCTGTGGATCGTCACGCGCGGCGGCCTGGCCGCGCTGGTCCCCGGCCAGGCGCCTGCCCAGGACGTCGTGCGCACCTGGCGCCATGACCCCGACGACCCCGGTAGCCTGGGCGAGAACTACGGGTTCACGGCGCTGGAAGACCGCCACGGGATCGTCTGGATCGGCACCGAGACCGGCCTGGAACGCTACGACCCGGCAAGCGGACGCTTCACCCACTACCGCCACGACCCGCGCAACCCGAACGGCCTGCGCCACGGGCGCATCTATCACCTGATGGAATCGGCGCGCGGCGAACTGTGGGTCGGCACCGCCGGCGGCCTGCACCGCATGGAAAACGGCAAGGATGGGGTGCGCTTCCGTTTCTACCCGTTCAACAAGGGCCCCGAGGCGCTGCCGATCGGCGCGATGATCGAGGACGACCACGGCTTCGTCTGGGCCAGCACGACCGCCGGCATCACGCGCGTCGATCCGGCCACCGGCGCCACCAAGAACTACACCGCCAAGGATGGCCTGGTGGACGGTTCCTACTTCGTCGGCGCCGCCATGCGCAGCCGCGACGGCCAGTTCTGGTTCGGCGGCACCAGCGGCCTGACTTCCTTCATGCCGGATGCGGTGCGCGACAACCCCTATGCGCCGGAGGTGGTGATCACCGACTTCCTGGTGCTGAACCGCTCGCGCGCCATGCCAGATTTCCACGAGAAATCCGCCCTGACGCTGTCGCATCGCGACAGCGTGTTCACCCTCGAATTCGCGGCCCTGCACTATGCCGACCCGGACGGCAACCGCTATGCCTACCGGCTGGAGGGTTTCGACCAGGGCTGGGTCGACACCGATGCGCGGCGCCGCTACGCGACCTATACCAACCTCGACCCGGGCACGTATGTGTTCCGGGTGCGCGCCAGCAACAAGGACGGCGTCTGGAGCGCGCAGCCCGCCGCCCTCGCGATCACGATCACGCCGCCGTTCTGGAAGACCCCCTGGTTCCGCCTGCTCGCCGTGCTGGCCGTGCTGGCGCTGTTCACGGCCGGCTACCGCCTGCGCGTGCGCGGCCTGGTCGCGCAAAAGCTGCTGCTGGAGCAGGAGGTGGGCGTGCGTACCGTCGAGCTGCGGCGCCAGAAGGAATCGGCCGAGCGCCGCAAGCAGGAAATCGAGCAACAGAAGGAAGTGGTGGAGCAGGCGCATCGCAACATCGCGCTGCTGTCCGACATCGGGCGCGCGCTGACGGCGAACCTGGAACGCGAGGCCATCATGCGCACGCTCTACGAGCACGTGCACGCCTTGATGGACGCCAGCCTGTTCGCGGTGGTGCTGCGCCATCCCGAGCGCGGCATGCTGGAATATGCCTACGCCGTGGTCGACGGCGAGCGCCGCGAGGCCTTCGAGCTGCCCGAGGACCCGGAGCGCCACCTGGCCGCCTGGGCCATCGTGCGCGGGCGCGAAGTGCTGGCCGGCGAGCTTCCCGACGAGCTGCCGGATTATCTGCCGGCATTATCCGGCGCAGCGGCCATCCAGCATGCCTTGCCCTGCGCCTGGCGCGCCGGCATGGCGCCGCGTTCGCTGCTCCTGGTGCCGGTGCTGGTGGGCGAGCGCGTGCTGGGCGCACTGACGGTGCAGAGCCCGGCCGCGCGCGCCTATGGCCAGGTGCAGCTCGACATGTTCGAGACCCTGGCGGCCTATGTCGGCGTGGCGATCGACAACGCCAGCGCCTACCGCCAGCTCCAGGACACCCAGGCGCAGCTGGCGGCGCGCGAAAAGCTGGCCTCGCTCGGTTCGCTGGTGGCGGGGGTCGCCCACGAGCTCAATACCCCGATCGGCAACAGCCTCCTGATGGCCAGCACGCTGCAGGAGCGAACCGGCGACATCGCGGCGCGCTTCGACAGCGCCAGCCTGCGCCGCTCCGAGCTGGCCGACTACGTGGCGGCCTCGCGCGAGGCTTCCAGCCTGATCATGCGCAGCCTGCACAACGCGGCGGAACTGGTGAACAGCTTCCGCCAGGTCTCGGTGGACCAGGCCAGCGCCCAGCGGCGGCGCTTCGACCTGGCCCAGGCCTGCCAGGAGATCGTGGCCACCCTGATGAATACCGTGCGCCTGGCCGGGCACCGGCTCGACCTGGCGGTGGCGCCCGGCATCGTCATGGACAGCTACCCCGGCCCGCTCGGCCAGGTGGTGATCAATCTCGTCAACAACGCGCTGCTGCACGCCTTCGAGGGGCCGGGCGGCGGCATGCTGCTGGAGGCCGCGCCGTACGAGGGCGGGGTGCGCATCGTCTTCCGCGACGACGGACGCGGCATCCCGCCGGAACACCATTCGCGCATCTTCGATCCCTTCTTCACCACCCGCATGGGGCAGGGCGGCACCGGCCTGGGGCTGAACATCAGCTGGAACATCGTTACCACGCTGCTGGGCGGCTCGCTGCGGGTGGAGAGCGGCCCGGGACAGGGCACGGCCTTCATCCTCGCGCTGCCGCTGCGCGCGCCCGACCCGCAGCCGGCGCAGGCGGCGCCGGAAAGCGTCGGCGGACCGTAGTTCAGGCGACCACGTTGATGGGCCGGCCGGCGGCCCAGGCTTCGATGTTATCGACCAGCATGTCCGCCAGGGTCTGCATCGCCCCGCCGCTGGCCCAGGCCACGTGCGGCGTCAGGATGAAATTCGGCAGGCGCAGGCGCAGCAGCGGATTGTCGGGCCGCGGCGGCTCCTGGCTCAACACGTCGAAGCCGGCGCCGCCGATGCGCCCGTCCTGCAGGGCCGCGGCCAGCGCGGCTTCGTCCACCAGGCCGCCGCGCGCGGTGTTGATCAGGAGTGCATGGCGCCGCATCAGGCCCAGTTCGCGCGCGCCGATCAGGTGGCGCGTCGCCTCCGTCAGGGGCAGGTGCAGGCTGACCACGTCCGAGGTGGCCAGCAAGGCGTCGAGCGCCAGCTGGACGACGCCGGGATCGCCGATCGGCGAGCGCGTGGTGGCGGCGATCTCCATGCCGAAGGCGCGCCCGAGCTGCGCCACCTTGCGCCCCAGCGCGCCGTAGCCGACGATGCCGAGGCGGCTGCCGGCCAGGTCGCCGATCGGGTGGTCCAGCAGGCAGAAGCGGGTCGAGCGCTCCCAGCGCCCGGCCTCGACGTCGGCCGCGTAAGCCGGCAACTGGCGGCGCAGCGCCAGCAGCAGGGCGAAGCAGTGCTCGGGCACGGACACCAGGGAGTAGTTGCGGATGTTCGACACCACGATGCCGCGCGCCCGGCAGGCCGCGAGGTCAACGTTGTCGGTGCCGGTGGCGGCGATGGCGACCATCTTCAGGTCGGGCAGGCGTTCGATCGCGGCCGCCCGCAGCGGGACCTTGTTGGTGACGGCCACCGCGGCCCCGGCCAGGCGGTCCACGACCTGGTCTTCGCTGGTAGCGTCATGGTCGTGCCAATCGTGCGCGAAAGCGGGGGCGCGCACCCGGGCCTGCAGGCTGTCGCGGTCGAGGAAGACGATTCTGGGCATGGCGTGCTCGCAGGGGTGGTCAAAGCCACATTGTAGACGCCCTTCACGCGCTGGAAGCGACAATGGACAGGGCGAACCTGTCCTTTGGATATGGTGGGCCTGAGCGGCCTGTTATGTGCTGGACCTTCAACGCCTGCGCCGGCTGGCTGGTTGACGGGCTTACATTTGCTTACAAACGGGGCAGGGACGAAGGCAGGGTTAGCTGGCGTACAGTCGCGCCAGCCGGGCGCGGCCTACACTGGCTGCACGACCGTAGCCGGGAGACATCCATGCCAGACGCGCTCAAACTGTACAAGGCCAAGCGCAACTTCGATATCACGTCCGAGCCCGCCGAAGGCGGCGTACCTGGTACCGAGGCGCTCACCTTCGTGATCCAGAAACACTGGGCCACGCGCCTGCACTACGATTTCCGGCTGGAACTCGACGGCAGCATGAAAAGCTGGGCCGTCCCCAAGGGACCGAGCTACGACACCCACGACAAACGCATGGCCGTGCACGTCGAGGACCATCCGATTTCCTATTCCGATTTCGAAGGCACCATCCCGCCCAAACAGTATGGTGCGGGGAAGGTCATCATCTGGGACAAGGGCACCTGGGAGCCGATCGGCGATCCGCACGAGGGCTACCGCAAGGGCAACCTCAAGTTCGCCATCCACGGCCACAAGATGCATGGGCGCTGGGTGCTGGTGCGCATGAAGGGCCGCGGCGACGACAAGCAGGAAGCCTGGCTCCTGATCAAGGAGAACGACGAGCATGCCCGGCCGGCCGAGGAATTCTCGGTGGTGGACGAGATGCCCGACAGCGTCAAGGACCTGCCGATGCCCAAACCGGCGCGCGGCAAGGTGGCGGCCCTGAAGGCCGAAGCGGCGCTTGACGGAGAGCTTGAACCTGCGCGCAAGCCGCCGCGCAAGCGGGCTGCGGCCAAGGCACCGGCGAAACCAGCGGCAAAATCGGCTGCAAAGCCGGCGGCAAAATCCGCGGCCAAGGCCGTGGGCAAGGCGAGAGGCCCCAGGAAGGCCGCCGCACCCGGCCTGCCGGAAGGCGTGGTCGAGGCGGCCCTGCCCGAAACCTTCACGCCGGAACTGGCGACCCTGGTCGACGGCCCGCCGCCGGATCCGGAAAACTGGGTATTCGAGGTCAAGTTCGACGGCTACCGCATGCTGGCGCGGGTCGAGAATGGCGAGGTGCGCCTGATCACGCGCAACGCCAACGACTGGACCGACAAGCTGGCCCCGCTGCGCGAGGAGCTCGAGCGCATGGCGCTTCCGGACGGCTGGTACGACGGCGAGATCGTGGTGCACGACGAGAACGGCAAGCCGAACTTCGGGCTGCTGCAGCTGGCCTTCGACGGCGTGCGCACGGCCGACATCGTCTACTTCCTGTTCGATGCACCGTACTGCAACGGTTATGACCTGCGCGACGTGCCCCTGGTCGAACGCCGCGCGGCGCTGGAACAGATCCTCAGGAAAGCCAAGTCCGACAAGGTGCGTTTCTCCGCCGAGTTCGGCAACAACCCGGACGAACTGGTGGTGGCCGCTTGCAAGGTCGGACTGGAAGGCGTGATCGGCAAACGCCGCGATTCGCGCTACGTGTCGCGCCGCTCGCCCGAATGGATCAAGCTCAAGTGCGGTTTGCGCCAGGAGTTCGTGATCGGCGGGTATACCGACCCGAAGGGCTCGCGCAAGGGCGTCGGCTCGCTGCTGCTCGGGACCTACGACCGCGAGGGCGTGCTGCGCTACGCGGGCAACGTGGGCTCGGGCTTCAACCACGCGTCCCTGAAGGACGTCAAGGAGCGCCTGGAAGCGCTGGCGACCGACGAGAGCCCGTTCCCGCCGCGCGCGGTGCCGGGGCGCCAGCACCACTGGGTCAAGCCGGTGCTGGTGGCCGAGGTGAGCTTCTCGGAATGGACCAGCGCCGGTGCCGTGCGCCACCCGGTGTTCCAGGGCCTGCGCAGCGACAAGCCGGCCAAGGGCATCACGCGCGAGGAGCCGCGCCACATCGAGGACATCGAGGCGGACAAGGGACGGCCGGCGCCGGACGAACCGGTGTCGCCGCCGCCCGCCGGCCTGCACCGCAAGCTGCCGGAAACGCTGCGGGTCACCAACCCGGAGCGGGTGGTCGACCCGTCCACCGGCATCACCAAACTGGACCTCATCCGCTACTACGCGCTGGTGGGCGAGCTGATGATGGAGCACCTCAAGCGCCGCCCATTGACCCTGGTGCGCGCGCCCGCCGGCATCGGCGCGGAGCTGGTGTTCCAGAAGCACGCCGACGTCAAGAAGCTGCCGGGCGTGAAGCAGATGGATGCCTCGCTCGACCCGAGCAACCCGCCGATGCTGGAGATCGCGGGGGTGGAGGGCATCCTGTCGGTGGCGCAGTGGAACGCGATCGAGCTGCACACCCAGAATGCGGTGGCGAAAAGCTACGAGACCCCGGACCGCATGGTGTTCGACCTCGACCCCGGGGAGGGCGTGCAGTGGTCGCAGATGCAGGAGGCGGCGCAGATCATGCATGCCTTCCTCGATGAACTGGGGCTGCCGGCTTTCCTGAAGACCAGCGGCGGCAAGGGCCTGCACGTGGTGGTGCCGGTGAAGCCGGAGTACGGCTGGGATACGGTGAAGGCCTTTTCGCAGGCCATCGTGCGCCACCTGGCGGCGACGCTGCCGGACCGCTTCGCCTTCAAGAGCGGCCCCAAGAACCGGGTCGGCAAGATCTTCATCGACTACCTGCGCAACGGCCGCGGCGCGACCACCATCAGCGCCTGGGCCGCGCGCGCGCGCCCAGGGCTGGGCATTTCGGTGCCCCTCGCGTGGGACGAGCTTCCAAAGCTCAAGTCGAGCGCCCAGTGGACGGTGGCGAACGTGCACACGCGCCTGGATCGGGGGAACGAGCCCTGGGCGGGCTATGCGAAAGCCGCGAAGGGGCTGACCAGGGCGATGAAGATCCTGGGATTCGACGAGTAGGCAAGCTCTCCGGTGGTCGTCGGGTCGACGGCATCCGACGGCCACCCGGGCATCAATCGACCTTGCGCCCCAGCGCCTCGAGCGAGGCCCGCACGCCGCGTCCGTAGGCCGGATCCGCCTTGTCGAACTGGCGCAGCTGGCGCTGCAGGATGTCCTCGTCCACCTGGACCAGGGCACCGGCGAGGTTGTCGCACAGCTGCTGGCGCTCGGCCTGCGCCATCAGGCGGAACAGATTGCCCGGCTGGGTATAGTCGTCTTCCACGCCACGGAAGTCGTAGCGCCCCGCATCGCCGAAGATCGGCAGCTCGGGCTCGCCATGGCCCATGCCCAGCGCGCCGCGGCCGACGCTGTCGATGGTGGCGTAGTTGCGCGCCGCGCCGCCGTTGGCGATCGCCATCGCGCCGTCGCGCTGCTGGTTGTGGAAGGGGCAGCGCGGGGCGTTCACCGGCAGGTGCTGGTGGTTGGTGCCGACCCGGTACAGCTGGGCGTCGTGGTAGGCGAACAGGCGGCCCTGCAGCATCTTGTCAGGCGAGTAGCCCAGGCCCGGCACCACGTTGGCGGGCGAGAAGGCGGCCTGTTCCACTTCGGCATGGTAGTTGTCCGGGTTGCGGTTCAGCTCCAGCACGCCCACCTGCAGCAAGGGGAAATCGCCGTGCGGCCAGACCTTGGTCAGGTCGAAGGGGTTCCAGCCGGTGCGGCGCGACCAGTCTTCCAGCTGCGCGCTGGTGGCGACCTGGATCTTCACGTCCCACTGCGGGAAATTCCCCTCGGCGATGGCGCCGAACAGGTCGCGCTGGGCAAAATCCGGATCGGCGCCGCCCAGGCGGACCGCCTCAGGCGCCGTCAGGTTCCTGATGCCCTGGCGGGTCTTGAAGTGCCATTTCACGTAGACGCGTTCGCCCGCCTCGTTGATCATGCTGTAGGTGTGGCTGCCGAAACCGTCCATGTGGCGGTAGCCGTCCGGGGTGCCGCGCCCTGAGAACAGGATCGTGACCTGGTGCAGGCTCTCGGGCGCGCGGCTCCAGAAGTCAAACATCATGTTGGCCGACTTCAGGTTGGTCTGCGGATCGCGCTTCTGGGTATGGATGAAATCGGGGAAATTGATCGGATCCTTGATGAAGAAGACCGGCGTATTGTTGCCGACCAGGTCCCAATTGCCTTCCTCGGTATAGAAGCGCAGGGCGAAGCCGCGCGGGTCGCGCTCGCTGTCGGCGCTGCCTTTCTCGCCGCCGACGGTCGAGAAGCGCAGGAACACCGGGGTGGTCTTGCCGACCTCCGAAAACAGCTTGGCCTTGGTGTAGGGACGCAGGTCGGCCGTGACGGTAAAGCTCCCGTAGGCGCCCGAGCCCTTGGCATGGACCACGCGCTCCGGAATGCGCTCGCGATTGAAGTGCTGCAGCTTTTCGATCAGGTGGAAGTCCTGCAGCAGCAGCGGCCCGCGCGGGCCGGCGCTGAGCGAGTTCTGGTTGTCGGCGACCGGGATGCCGGAAGCGGTGGTGAGGCGGGGCTGGCGCATGCGAATCTCCTTGTTGTGTACTCGATAGGGAGATTCTATGGCTCCAGGGAGAATTAATAAATTTGATTAATTGGATCGGCCCGATAGCTTTTCATAATCCCGTCTTCGCCGGGGGCGCGTTGTCGTCCTCGCGCTTGTCCGAGCGGATCTCGGCAAGGCGGTCGACCGCGATCAGGCCCTCGGCCGCGGCGTGGGACGCGGCGAACACGCTGTCCGGCGACAGCAGCAACTGGGTGCCGGTGGCGCTGACTTCGTCGATCAGGCGGTCGAGGGCATCGATGCGCGAGGGATCGGGATTGACGTTGCGGATGTAGATCATCTTCACGGCGCCCGGATGGCGGCGCACGACTTCGGCGTAGATCTCGGGATCCTGTTCGCCGCTGTCGCCGATCAGCACGAACTGCATGTCGGGATGGAAGTCCAGGATACGCTCGATCTGGGCCAGTTTGTGGCTGCCGTGTTCGTTGATCTTGAGCACCTGGCGCACGCTCAGTTCGCGCAGCAAGAGGGGACCGAGCGGAATGTCCTGCAGCTTCAGGAAGTCGACCAGCGGTCCGAAAAGGTGCCAGGGGCTGCTCGAAACGTAGAACAGGGGATTGTCCTCGCTGCCGCCGAGACCGTCGCGCAGGGCCCGGTAGAAAGCGGCCACGCCCTTGAAGGGCTTGCGCGTGTGGTGGTTGGTGCGGGCCAGCATCAGCGCCATGTTCAGCTTGTTGGTGACATTGGTCCAGAGGACGGTGTCGTCGATGTCGCTGATGATGCCGAAGCGCGCGCTGGCGGCGGGGACCCGGATCTCGGCGGTGGCGCGCAGCGGCTGCCCGTCCGGCTGCGCATTGTCGGGAAATTCGAGCTCGACCGCATGCCAGCCGCCGCCGAGCGCGATATCGGGGGCGAAATCGAAGGAAAAATAGCCGCCGCCGTCGGTGCGCGTCTCGATGACGCTGCCGGCGAAGCGGGCCAGCACGCGCGCACCGGCCACCTCGTCCGACTCCAGGCGCCGGTACAGGGCGACCAGGTTCTGCCAGCCGCTGTCGGTGCCGCTCTGTTCGCGGAACGCCGCTTCGTCGAGCAGGCGGCCCTTGAGCCACACGCGGCCGGCGTTGCCGAAGCCGAGGTAGGGAACGGCCATCAGGCGCCGCCCGCTTTCCGGCGCGCTCAAGCGGCGCAGGGCGGCAGTGGCGAGGCCGCCGGCCGTGCGCGCCAACCGCTGGCGCAGCGGCGTGGCCGGCGCCAGCTCCTGACTGACTGTGCGCAGCCGGTCGGTGGCGTTGGCGGCCGTGGCGGCGCGCGGCGCGCCGCGTTCGACCCAGACGCTGCCGCGCGCATTGCGCGTCAGGAGCAGGGCTTGCTGCACCTGCTGCGGTTTCATCGGGTCGACCGGGGTGGCCATCACGTGCACGGCCGTGCCCATTTCGCGCAGCCGCGCGATCTCGGTTTCCGAGAGCAAGCCTGGATTCAGGAACAGGCTCGCCTTGCCGAGGTCGACCCTGGCCGCGATGTCGTCGAAACCGGCGCGGGTCAATACGAGGAAGGGCATGGCACTGTTGGGCATGGTCGATTCGGGCATGGTCGCGTTATGCGAAGTATGGCGCAGACGCGCGCAATCGTCCGCACGCTACGGGCATTGCCGTGGCGGGACAATCGCGGTGCGCGCTGTCGTGCGCGCCGTGCTTCTCTGGCAAGCTGGAGTACCTCTCACTTGCGCCGGCCATTCATGAACATCGTGTGCATCGCCTGGGGTTCCCTGCTGTGGAAGCCCGCTCCCCTCAAGCTGGCCTCGGGCTGGCATCCCGGCGGTCCGCGCCTGCCGCTCGAATTCGTGCGCAAGAGCGACGACAGCCCGGAAGTCGCCCTGGTGCTGTGCGAAGGCGCGCGCCCCATGCCGACCTATTGGGCCTACCTCGATGCGCCCGACCTCGATGCGGCGCGCGCGATGCTGGGCGAACGCGAGAAGATCACACCGGCGCGGCCGGACTGGATCGGCAGCATCCCGCCGGTGGGCGGCGCACGGACCGACACGCGCATCGCCGCCTGGCTGGCGCACATGCGCGTCGATGCCGCCGTCTGGACCGCGCTGCCGGCCAAGTTCGACGGACAATCGGGGCGGGTCCCGACGGCGGACGAAGTGGTGCGCGCGCTCGATCGCCTGCCGGGAGACGAACGCGCCGCGGCCGAGCGCTACGTGCGCTCCACGCCCCCGCATATCGACACGCGCTACCGGCGCGCCATCGCGGCGCGCCTGGGATGGCACGCCGAACGCGACGCCCACGTGACCCGGATGCGCTGAGCGCCTAGGACGATTCGTTCTTGAAGATGCCGCGGATGTTCATGGCCATCAGCGCCGCCTGCAGGACGATCAGGGCCCAGGCCTCGTCGTGGATGCCCCACACGATCCACAGTACGTTGCTGAGGATGAACATGGAAAAGCCGAACACGCGCCGCTCGGCGCGCTTGGAGCCGATCAGGTAGGCCGCGAACAGGGTGACCAGCATCGCCGGCCACTGGAGGAAGTCGATGAATTCATCCATCCTTTACGCAGCCTTCCTGCGGCGCGGGGCGGCCGTCGATGGTGCGCCGGTCGCGCGTTTGGGTGCGGCGGCGGTCTTCCTGGCCGCCGGCTTGGCCGCGGCTTTCGCCGCGCTCTTGCGCTTGGGCGCCGCGCCGCTGGCGGCGACCCGGTCGGTCCCGTGCGCGGCGGCCTTGCGCGCCCGCGGCGGCGCTTCCTCTTCCTCCTCGTCCTCGGCGGCGGGCCGGCGCTTCTTCGGCGGCGGCGGTTCGTCGTCGTCATCGTCATCGACGGCCGCGGCCTTGCCGGGCTTCTTGCCCAGGCTGGCCTGCAGGAGCGAAACCAGGTCGATGACCTTGCCGGTCTCGCGCTTCGTCTCGCCCGGTTCGGGCATGGTGATGGTCTTGGTCTGGTGCGCCTTGACCTTCTTCTCGATCAGGGCCATGACGTCCTCGCGGTAGGTGTCGTGATACTGCTCGGGATCCCAGTCTTCGGCCATGCCCTGCACCAGCGCCATCGCCATCTTGAGTTCCTTGTCGGTGATCGCGGCCTTCTTGTCGTCGGCCGTGGGAATCTTGAGGTCGCCCGCGTCGCGGATCTCGTCGGCGTAGCGCAGCGTGTTCATGACGATCGTGTCGCCCACGCACACCAGCGCCGCCAGGTGTTGCTTGACGCGGATGACGACCCGCGCGATGCCGATCTTGCCCGCCTTGCGAAGCGTCTCGCGCAGCAGGGCATAGACCTTGTCGCCGCCCTTGCCGGGGGCGAGGTAATAGGGCTGCTCGAAGTACAGCAGCGAGACGTCCTCGGCATCGACGAAAGCGAGGATGTCGATGGTCTGGGTGGCCTCCGGGTTGGCGCGCCGCAGGTCTTCGTCCGACAGCACGACGTATTCGCCGCTGGTGTATTCGTAGCCCTTGACGATGTCGTCCCAGGAGACTTCCTTGCCGTTGCCCTTGTTGTAGCGCTTGAAGCCGACCGGCGAGAAGTCGCGCCGGTCGAGCATGGTCAGGTCGAGCCCCTTGTTGTCGACCGCCGGATACATATCGACGGGGATGTGCACCAGCCCGAAGCTGATCGCACCCTTCCACATGCTGCGCGGCATAACTCCTCCTCGGTAGATGTTGCGTGCCAGTTCGTCCCTTATTCGCCGACCTTGCCGGTGACCGGCAGGATCACCCCCGTGATGTAGCCCGAGCACACCGGCGAGGCCAGGAACACGTAGGCCGGCGACAGTTCCTCCGGCTGGGCGGGACGCTTGAAGGTGGTGCTGGCGCCGAATTCCTTGATGTCCTCGGGCGACTGGTCGGCCGGGTTCAGCGGCGTCCAGACCGGGCCCGGGGCCACGCAGTTGACGCGGATGCCCTGGTCGATCACGCTGGCCGCGAGCGACATCGTGAAGGCATGGATGGCGCCCTTGGTGGCGGAATAGTCGAGCAGCTTTTTCGAGCCTTTCAGGCCGGTCACCGAACCGGTGTTGATGATCGACGAACCTTCCTTGAGGTGGGGCAGGGCCGCGCGCGCCATGTGGAAGTAGCCGTAGATGTTGGTGCGGAAGGTCTCGTCCAGCCGTTCCTCGGTGATGTCCAGTAGCGAGCTGGCATGTTCCTGGAAGGCCGCGTTGTTGACCAGGACGTCGAGGCGCCCGAATTCGGCCACCACCTTCTCGACCGCGTCCTTACAGAACGCGGCGTCCTTGACGTCGCCCGCGATGGTGACGCAGCGCCGGCCTTCCGCCTCGATGCAGCGTTTGGTTTCCTCGGCGTCCTCGTGCTCGTTCAGGTACATCACGGCCACGTCGGCGCCTTCGCGCGCGAACAGCACCGCGACCGCGCGCCCGATGCCGGAGTCGGCCCCGGTGACGATGGCGGCCATGTCTTCGAGCTTGCCGCTGCCCCTGTATCGCTCCGCCATGAACTTCGGCTTCATCTCCATCTGGGCCTCGATGCCCGGCTTGGCGAGGTGCTGCTCGGGCATCGGCGGGGCCGGCTGCTGGATCCCGGTCTGCACGGCTTCGTCGCTCTCCGCCTTCTGCATGCTGCCGTCCTTCTGGTCCTGGCGGCTCTGGATCGCCTTCTGCTTGTTTGCCACGTCATCCTGGTGTGCCATTGCGGTGCTCCCTGTGAACGTTCAATCGACCCGTAGAGTATCGATGCGTCGCTCGGTGCCGGACGGTGCGCTCCCACACACACCGGGACAATTCTTCACTATGCCCTGGCATGGCTTTATGGCAAACTTTCCATCGTTTTGTCACACTCTGGCTTGCCGGGAAATGAAAGGAGCACGGATGTCTCAGCAGGAAGGCGCGCGGCAGGCGGCGAGCGGCCTGTTCGTCAATGCGTCCGCGCCGCGCCGCGCCGCCTTCGAACGCGCCTGCGCCGGCCTGTTCGCGCCGCTGCGCATGGCCGATGGCGCCGAGGCGGCCCTCGCGATGCTGGCGCAGCAACCGGCCGACGTGCTGGTGCTCGACCTCGAGTGCTGCGAGATCGGCATCGACCTGCCGGCCCTCGGCCAGCTGCTTGCCGGGCGCGCGGGACGGCCGGTGCTGGTGCTGTGTCCCTTCGCGAACGCGCGCTGGCTGCCCGCCCTGATGGCCCATGGCCCGCTGGCCTACCTGATCACGCCGCTGGACCCGGAAGCACTGCGCCAGGCGGTCGGCGCGCGCCTGCGCGGCGGCTTTGCGCCGGCGGCCGAGGCAGAACCGGCGGCCCTGCTGGCGCTACTTAGTCAGGCCCAGCAGGCGCTGGCCGCGGCCGACGAGGGCATCCGCTTCGGCGAGCGCCTCTGCGCCGCCATGCTGGGCTGGCCCGGGGTGGTGCATGCCGCGCTGTTCCAGCGCCATGCGGGGGACGAACTGCGGCTGGAAGCGCAGCACGGCGCGGCGGGACTCGACCTGGCCGCCGTACTGGGGCGCGCCGAGCGCCTGCTGCAGTCGCCGCTGCGCCATGCCTTTCCCGGACTCTTGGCGGCCGCCAGCGGCGAGACCGTGCTGCTCGATGCCGTCGACAAGGCGGGCGAGCCGCAGCTAGCGCAGGCCCTGCGCGACCAGGGCGTGGACATGGTGGTCGGCGTACCGGTTCCCGGGTCCGGCCCGGGTGGGCCGCGTGGCGCCCTGTGCCTGTCGTTCGGACAGGCGCGTGCGCTGTCGCTCCCGCACTGGTCGACGCTGGAGGACCTGGCGCAGCTGACCGCCTTCGGGCTGCGCATGGCCGAACTGATGCGCGAGAACGAGGAGCTGCTCGGCCGGGTCACCCAGCTGGCGACCCTCGACCCCCTGACCGGCGTGGCCAACCGCCGCCATGGCGAATACCTGATGGAACAGGAGCTCAGGCGCGCCCGCCGCTACCGCACGCCGCTGGCCCTGATCGCCTTCGACATCGACCGCTTCCGCAACGTCAACGATGCCTACGGCCACCCGGTGGGCGACGTGGTCCTGCGCGCCGTGGCCGACACCGCCCGCGGCCTGCTGCGCTCGAGCGACGTGCTGGTGCGCTCGGGCGGCGAGGAATTCCAGGTGATCGCACCGCATACCAGCGCCATCGACGGCTTGAGGATGGCCGAGAAGCTGCGCGCGGCCATCGAGGCCGCCGAGCTCCCGGGCTGCGACCACGTGACGGTCAGCCTGGGCGTGGCGCAGCTGGGCGAATTCGAGAGCGGCGATGCGCTCGCCGTGCGGGTAGGCGCCGCGCTGGCGCGCGCCAAGCGGGCGGGGCGCAACTGCGTCGAACTGGCGATGCAATGAGCCTTCCGTCCGTGTTAGGCTAGCACCTTTTCTGTCGGGCAATACCTTATGCTTCAGTGGCTGCAGCACTACCGGCGTTCCATGCTGCCGGGCGACATCAGCGCCGGCATCGTCGTGGCGATGATGATGATCCCGCAGGGCATGGCCTATGCGCTGGTGGCCGGCCTGCCGCCGGTGGCCGGCATCTACGCCAGCATCGTGCCGCCGCTGCTGTACGCGCTGTTCGGCACCAGCAGCACCCAGTCGGTGGGGCCGATGGCGATCATTTCCTTGATGACGGCGTCCAGCCTGGCCCCGCTGGCGGCGCCGGGCAGCGCCCTGTACGGCGTGCTCGCCGCCCAGCTGGCGCTGCTCTCCGGCGCCGTGCTGCTGGCCTGCGGCCTGCTGCGCATCGGCTTCCTGGCCAACTTCTTTTCCCGTCCCGTGATGAGCGGCTTCACGATCGGCTCGGCGCTCCTGATCGCCTGGGGCCAGGTGCGGCCGCTGCTGGGCGCCATGCCGCCCGCCGTCCACTGGCCGAGCGCGGCGCTGGGACTGGGCTCGCTGGCCGTGCTGGTGTGGGCGCGCCACTACATGGCCGCCACGCTGCGCCGCGCCGGGCTGGCGCCGGTGGCGGCCGACATCGGCGCCAAGCTGGCGCCGATGCTGGTGGTGATCGGGGCGACCGCGCTGGTGCCGCTGATGAAGCTGGAAGCGGTCGGGGTCGCCACCACCGGCTCGGTGCCGGCCGGACTGCCGGGGCTGAACCTGGCAACGTCCAGCGCCCACTGGCAGGCCTTGCTGCAGCCGGCGCTCCTGATCGGGTTCATGATCTTCCTGATCAGCATGTCGGGTGCGCAGACGCTGGCGCTCAAGCGCGGCGAGAAGCTGGGCAGCAACCGCGAGCTGGTGGGCCTGGGCGCGGCCAACCTCGGCAGCGCCCTCAGCGGCGGCTTCCCGGTCACGGGCAGCATCTCGCGCTCGGCGGTGAACTTCGCCGCCGGCGCCAACACGCAGCTGGCCAGCATCATCACGGCGGCGCTGCTGGCGCTCGCCCTGGTGGCCCCGAACGGCTGGCTGGCCCTGCTGCCGCTGCCGGTGCTGGCCGCCACCATCATCGTCGCGGTGCTCGGCATGCTCGATCTCTCCACCCTGACCACGTCCTGGCGCTACGACCGCGCCGACGCGGCGGCGCTGCTGGCCACCGGCGCCGGGGTCCTGGTGCTGGGCGTGGAAGCGGGCGTGGTGGTGGGGGTGGCGCTGTCGATGGGAGCGCTGATCTGGCGCGCCAGCCGTCCGCACATCGCGCGGCTGGGCCGCATCCCCGGCAGCGAACACTTCCGCAACGTGGACCGTTATTCGACCGAGACCGCGCCCGGTCTCTTGATGCTGCGCGTGGATGCCGGACTGTTCTTCGGTAACGTCGAGGCGGTGAACGAACGGATCGAGGACGAACTGGCGGCGCGCCCCGATACGCGCCACCTGGTGCTGGTGCTGTCGGCGGTGAACGCCATCGATACCTCGGCCCTGTTCGGGCTGGGAGAGCTGAATGCCTCGCTGCGCCAGCGCGGGGTGCTGCTGCACCTGGCCGAGGTGAAGGGACCGGTGATGGACCGGCTCAAGCACAGCACGCTGCTGCAGGCGCTCAATGGGCGCCTGTTCCTGAGCGCCGCCATGGCCTGGGACGAGCTGGCGCCCGGGCCGGTCTCATGATTAGTTCCTAAAATGCAACGCTGTATTGACATCGTGTCGACCGGTCATTAGGATTGATCAGGCGCAATATCAAATCAGGTGTGACAGGCTTGGGCCTGGAGCGCACGCGCCGAACCGGATAAGGGCAGGGATGACCCGACATGAGACGCCTGCAAGCAGCGTTGCCGTTCGCAGGACAGGCGCGGCGATCGCACTTGCCGCGCTGGCGGCCGGAGCGGTCCAGGCGGCCGAGGTCAAGGCCAGCGGCCAGCTCATGGCCGGCAACGTCTACCGGGTGCAGGACCGGGACCCTGATCTCCTCACCAACGTGAATGCCCCCGCGCTTGGCCTGATGGGCTACGGTAACGGGAGCAACGCCGACGACGGCAATACCAATTACGCCAGGGGCGAGGCCGCCTCGCGCGCGATTCATGCCTTGCTCGACATCGCAGCGGCGGACGGCAACTGGTCGGGGCTGGTGCGTATCAAGGCCTGGCACGATGCCGGGCTGGCGCGCGACGGCCGGCCCTGGGGTAACGTCGTCAACGGCTACGGCGCGGGGGCGCCGCTGTCCGACAGGGGCATGCCGCGGCTGTCGCGCTTTTCCGGTGTCGCGCTGCTCGACGCCTGGATCGAGGGCAGGGCTGAGCTGGCGGGGATGCCGGTACTGGCGCGCATCGGGCAGCAATCGACGACCTGGGGCGCGCGCTCGATGACGCCGGGCGGGCTCGAGGCGCTCAATCCGCGCGACCTGCCCGGGCTGCACCGCGCGGCCCCGATCCCGAACGAGAGCATGGTGCCGCGGCCAATGCTGTTCGGGCGTATCGAGCCAGGATCCGGCCGTGGGTCGAGCCTTGCGCTGGAAGCCTATTACCAGAGCGCCTTCCGCCCGTCCGCACTCGACGCCTGTGGCACGCTGTGGTCGATGAGCGACTACCTGGTGGAGGGGTGCGACCGTGTCATGAGCGGACAACCGCTGGTAAGCGACCGCGCCCGCACCGCGCTTGGCGTCTACCAGAAACGGCTGCCGACCTTGACGCCGAAAGCGAAGGAATTCGGCTTCGGCGCCACCTGGCGGCCAGACGAAGGGCTCGAGCTCGGCCTGTACCATGCCCGCTATCATGCCCGCACCCCGCTGCCTGGCCTGCGCCGCAGCTTGCGCCCCGGTGGGCCGGCGCTGCGGCCCGGTGATCCGGACGGGCGCAACATGGCGTACTTCACCGAGTATGCCGAAGGCCTGCGCATCACGGCGGCGACCTTCTCGCGCAAGCGCGCCGGCACCAGCATCCACGGCGAAGTCTCGTACCGCCCCGCGCTGCCGTTCATGCTGGCGCCGGGCGACGTGCTGCCGCCTTTTCTGAGCGCCACGGCGCCATCGCTGTTGCGGGCGCGCGCCGATGCGGTGCCGCCGGGCGGCTTCTTCCACGGTTACGACCTGTATGCGATGTGGCAGGCCCAGGCCGGCGTGCGCCGCGAATGGACCCTGGCCGCGATGGAGCTGGCGTTCGGCGCGGAGGTCGTGGGCAAGCGCGTGCGTGGCCTGCCCGATCCGTCGGTGCTGCGCTACGGGCGCGGGGACAGCTTCGGGGCCGGCGCCGTCAACGGCAGCTGCGCGGTGAGCACGCGGGATGCGGCGCGCCAGTGCAGCCTGCGCGGCTATGCGACGCCGGATGCCTGGGGCTACCGGCTGCGCCTGGATGCGCGGCTGCCCAGCCTGGCGCCCGGACTGGCCGGCAGCGCCAGCCTGCTGTTCGTGCACGACGTGAAGGGCTGGTCGGGCGACCTGCTGCTGGGCGAGGGCCGCAAGTCCGCCAACCTCGCGCTGCGCCTCGAATACCGGCAGCGCTACCTGGCCGAGCTGGGCTACCAGCCGTCCTGGGGCGGGGATTACAACGCGGCCGCGGACCGGGATACGGCCTCGTTCGCGCTCGGGCTACGCTTCTAGGCTCAGCTGCGGCGGCGCTGCGGTTCGGACGGGTCGCGCGGCGGCGCCAGCTTGATCGGCGCTGCCTGGTCGGGATAGAGCGCCTGGCGGCCTTCGTAGACGGCGGCGATGGCGGCCATGTCCTGGTCGGGGTCGCCGTTCAGCTTCAGGGTGTGGACCACGCTGAGCACCTTGGCGCGGTAATCCATGTAGACCAGCAGCAGCGGCACGTCGGCCGTGGTGGCCAGGTGGTAGAAACCGCTCTTCCAGTGCGGGCGGTAGCTGCGCGTGCCTTCCGGGGTGATCCCGATCCAGCACCAGGGCGAGGCGAGCATGGTCTGGGCCAACTGGCGGGTGGCGCCCATCGAGGCGCGGCGGTCGACCGCGATGCCGCCCCAGTAGCGCATGAGCGCGCCCATCGGCCCCCGGAACAGCGAATCCTTGGCCAGCCAGCGGAACTTCAGGCCGAGCGCCCACTTGCCCAGCAGGCCGATAGGGAAATCCCAGTTCGAGGTATGCGGATAGACCACGGCGATCCCGTGCGGCCCCGGCAGGGGCTTGAAGTGCAGCTGCCAGCCGGCCAGGTTCAGCAGGCGAAGCGCGGCGCGCTGGCCCCAAGTGGGAAGTGCTGCGGGGCGCAGCAGGTGTTCGCTCATCGATTCTCCGTCGCGGTTCAAACGCTTTTTCCCAGGCAGGTTTTGTTTTCTGCCGGAAAAATAAGCGTCGAATTCTATAGCGAGCGGGGGCGAGGAACAAGCAAAAAAGCTGGTGCCGGACATGAGCTGTGGTTATGATGCCGCTACTTTTTCGGCAATATTGAAGAGCATCTAACACATGGATATCACGATTTACCACAATCCGCGCTGCGGAACCTCGCGCAACACCCTGGCGGCGATCCGTGCAGCCGGCCATGAACCGCAGGTGGTCGACTACCTGGCGGCGCCGCCCTCGCGCGAGCAACTCGCCGCGCTGATCGCGGCGGCCGGCCTGAGCCCGCGCGAGGCGGTACGCAGCAAGGAAGCCCTGTTCGGCGAACTCGGCCTCGACCGGCCCGGCGTCGACGACGCGGCCCTGCTCGATGCGATGGCTGCGCATCCGGTCCTGATCAACCGTCCTTTCGTCGTCACGCCGAAAGGCGTGCGCCTGTGCCGCCCGTTCGAGCGGGTGCAGGAAATCCTGTAGGGCGCTCGTCAAGCAGGGACGCGCCGTAGCGCGCCCCTACTGCGCACCCGGCGCCGGGCCGCCGGTCGGCTCCGAATCGGTATACGGTACCGCGCCGATGTCGATCGGCCGCCCGGGGCGCAGGGCGACCGCGTCGCCAGCGTCGGGCGGCAAGCCCTTGCCGATCGCCGGCGAGCCCGGCTGGAGCCGGAAGTCCGGCGTGGCCAGCGTGCGCCCATAGTCGGCGAACAGGGGCGCGGCGGCCACGGTGCCGCTGTGCCGGCGTCCCGCAGAGAGCTTCCAGTCGCCGCCCGCATTCTGGTAGACCAGGTTGTTGCGGTAGCTGATGTTGGCGCCGGTCGCACCCTGTTCCATGATGCCGTGGCCGTTGTCGTAGACGATGTTGTTGGCCGTGTGCGTATGGTCGTTGGGCCCGGTGCTGTGATAGAAGTCGCCGCCACCGACCACGATGCCGGTGCCGCAGCCGACCACCGTGTTGCCGCGAATCGTCACGTGGCTGGCGTCGTGCCACAGGTGGATGCCGGCGCCCGAGGTCCGGTAGATGATGTTGTCGCGCACGCTGGCCGTGGTGCTGACGTAGATGCCATGCATGTAGCGGCAATCGGGCGGGCCGATGTCGTGCACGTTGTTGCCGACCACTTCGGCGTCCTTGCCCTTGTAGTAGCTGTCGACGCCGATGCCGGCCCCGCCCTTGGCCTCGCAGGGCACGTCGTTGCCGATATGGTGGATGTGGTTGTGGTGGATGCCGTTGTGCGAGCCGCCGTTGTAGATGCCGCTCAGCCACTTCATGCCGCTCTGGTACTGGCCGCCGTCGATCTCGAAGCCGATGATGTCGAGGTAGTTGGCGCGGTTGTCCCAGGCTGCCGGCTGGCGCGAGTCGAGCGGCGGCACCAGGCGCGCGCCGCCGCGCTCGGTCGATTCGAAGACGATGCGCGCCTCCGCCGTGCCGTGGGTATTGGTGCGTATCCCGCCGAAATAGGTACCGGGCGCGACGTGCACCGTGGTGCCGGGCGTGACGGCCTGGGCCGCGCGGCTGAGGGTGCGGTAGGGTTCGTCGCGGGTGCCCGGATTGCTGTCCGAGCCGGACGGCGACACGTACAGGTGCGTGCGCACCAGTTCGGGAATGACGAGGTCTTCCTGGCCGGGCTCGCGCAGGCGGCAGCCGGACAGCAGCACCGCGCCAAGCAGCATGGAGAGCAGGGCGGCCAGCAGCGGGCGTGTGGCGGACGGGACGGCGGACGGGTAGGGGCGCATCTCTTTCTCGTGGCAGCGGACGTGACCGAGTCAGTTTGACCCAGCACAAGCGGGAGGGAGGCCGGTTGTCTCAAGGTCTACTTTGATGACACTCAACACGTCGCACCGCTTCTTCGGCGATCAACCGCGGGCAGGTTGCCCCGGCCGCCCGTGCTAGGCCGACGGCGCCAGCGCCGGCATGTAGGTGTCGATGAACTCGGCCGGCATGCGGCGCGCACGGCCGCTGCTGATCTCGATGCACACCAGGTCCCAGCGCCCGCGCAGCACGGTGGCGCCGTCGCTGTCGCGCACCAGCTGGAAGCGGCGCTCCATGGCGAGCTTGCCGTCGCCGGCCACCAGCCAGGTGGCCAGGGTCAGGGGCTCGCCCAGCAGGGTCGGCAGCAGGTAGTCGTATTCGCCGCGCCGGATCGCCATGGCGCGATCCAGGCGGCGGTAATCGTCCAGCGTCAGGCCGAGCCGCCCAGAATGGGCCCAGCCGGCCTGCTCGCACCAGCGCACGTAGACCGCATTGTTGGTGTGGTTCAGGCCGTCGATGTCGCCGGCTTGCGGCATGACGGGCAGGGTGAAGGGCTGCGGGTAATCCCAATCCAAAATGGCCTCGTGAAGCAGATGGGGTGGGCGGCATGCGGCCGCGACCCCCCCATTGTACGGCGCGCCGCCGGCCCGGGTGTCTTGACGCTCACGCCTCCCAATCGAGCTCGACCGAAAGGGCCTGGTGGTCCGAGCCCTGTTCGCTGGCGTCCACCCGCACCCGCCGCACGCGCCCGGCCAGGTCGGCGCTGGCGAACACGTAGTCGAAGGTAAACGGCGCCGAGGCATTCGGGCTGGCGTCGTGCAGGCCGACGGTGGGGGCGTGGCGCCGCCCCGGCTGCGCCAGCTGCCAGCAGTCGCGCCAGGGCTGGACGCCGTCGCCGAAGGGCGCCAGCAGGCGCTGGTGTTCGGGCGATCCGGGCAGCATGTTGAAGTCGCCGGCGAGCAGGGCCGGCAGGGCGCGCGGCGGCACCGCGAACGGTCCGCGCCCCGGGGCCGGCGGGGCGGCCGCATGCAGGCTGGCTTCGCGGTGCAGCTCGCGCAGGCGCTCGACCTGCGCCATGCGCTGGCGCTGCGAGAAATATTCGAGGTGCGCGGCCACCACGCGCAGCGGGCCGCCGGGCGCCGCCACCGTCAGCTCCAGCGCGGTGCGCGGCATGCTCATGACCTCGGGCTCGGACGGCCAGGGCAGCGAGTGGCGCAGGGCCTGCAGGACCGGATGGCGCGAGAACGCCATCAGGCCGAAACGGCGCCGTGGCGCGTCCGCGGCGTTCGCCTCGGCGGTGTCGCAGGCGATGGCCTCGAATCCGGCATAGCCGGGCAGGCGTTCGCGCAGCATGGCGAACTGGTCTTCGCCGCTTTCGGTGTAGCCGCTCGAAACTTCTTGCACACAAAGCATGTCAAAACTGCAAAATCGGTCGAGGCATGCGATGATACGGTCGAGGTCGGTCTTGCCGTCCGGGCTGCGGCCGGACTGGATATTCCAGGTGACGAGCTTGAACATGAGGGTCCTTTCAGTGGACCCACAGGCTAACCGCCTGGGCACACCGGACGTTTGAAGAAGCTCAGGCGTGCGGGATACTTAAGGAGCATGGATGTTTACGATGATCCTGCTGCTCTACCTGCAGCAGCACCGCGACGTGACGCTGGAAAGCACCAGCCTGCGCGGAACTTTCCAGACCAAAAAGGCATGCGAGGCGGCCGCGGTGCGCGCGCGCGGACCCTTGCCGACGCCGGATGGCTATGCGGCGGCCTGGCATGACGCGATGTGCATCCCGATCAACCGGGGCGTTACCGTCAACGAGGGCAAGCCGCTCGACCTGGGCAAGCTGCTGCAAGGGCGCCCGCCGGTGGTGTGCGAAGGCACCGGGGCCTGGCGCCGGGTGACGGAACTGTGTGCGCCCGCGGCGGACGGCAAGGGCGGGATGCGCTAGTCGCGCTTCCAGTCCCCATGGCTCGGGCAGCGGATCAATCCCGCGGCCCCGCCGCCGCCGCCGCTGTCGAACTGGGTGGCCCCGCCGCCGTTCGCGCCGCCGATCTGCGGCCGCCCGCTGCCGCCCGTGCGGCACCATACCTTGCCGCCCTGGCGGAAACGGTAGATGACCTGGCCGTCGGGCGCGGTATAGGTTTCGCTGGTCACGCCGCGACGGGTGTCCTTGTGGGCAGCTTCGAGCGCCCGCCTGAAGCGCCCCATCGGCGTGTCGGCCACTTCCGGCACGCCTGACTTCCCCTTGCGCATCTCGCGGTCGATGATGACGGCGTCGCGCTTCGCGCGCCCGACCATTGCATCGAGCGCGGATTCAGGCGCGGCGGATGGCACCGTGATGGCGAAAGGATCGGCAACGCTTGCCGGCGCTTGCGGCGCCGGGGTGATGGGCTCCGCCTCGGGAGCCGTGTCGGTGTTGGCGCTGCCGGTGCGCGCCGATGGCGTGTTGCGGGCAGTGCTGCGGGGCGGGGGCGGTTCGCGACGAATCCGCGGCAGTGCAAGCGCGGGCGGCGGCACGGGAATCAGGTCGATGACCCGTTCCCCGGGCAGTTCAGGCAGCGGCGGCGACGGCCGATGCGCGATCCGCCAGCCCCAGGCCAGCAGCAGGTGGATGCCCAGCGTGGCCAGCAGGGGCCACGCGCGCGTGCGGCGCGGGTAGGGCGCCGCCGCCACCGATCAAGCCTTCGGCGCCGTGATCGCCTTCTTGATCGCCACGCAGCGCTGGTCTTCCTGCAGCGTGTCGAGCAGGGCGCGGCGGGTGCCGGCCGACAGGTCCTTCATGGTGTCGGCGGCGCGCTGCAGGCGCTGGACGCTTTGCGGCGTGCAGCCGGTCGGGATCATCGTGCCCGCGTAGCTGCGCATGAAGACCGGACCGGCCGCCTTGTCGATCGCCGGCAGCCTGGCCAGGCGCTCGCTTGCGGTCTGTTCGGCCAGCTTGCGCTGTTCGACCGGATACATGGCGCCCATCGCGGTGCGGATGCGCGAGAAGGGCAGCTTGGTCTTCAGGTCCTGCACGGTGCCCAGCCACTCGCTCTTGAGCTTCGGATCCGGGCGCACCACGGTCGCGGCCAGCGCGGCGCCCTGGCCGGTGTCGGACTTGTCGCGCGCCGATTCAAGCTCGACCAGGCCGGCCGCGCCGGGAACGTCGAAGCGGTTGAGGCGGTTGATGATGGCCCAGCGCTGGTCCTGGCTGATGTTCAGGCCTTCGGTGCCTTTACCTTCGAGCATGCCGGCCAGGCGCGCCAGCGCTTCCGGGCTGCTCGCCAGGCTCATGTAGGTGCCGAACCAGCGGCGCTGGAAGGCGTCGTCGCCACGGCTGGCCAACACGCCCTGCCAGGCCATGTCTTCCAGCGCCTTGCCGGTCTTGTTCGCGTAGGCACGCTGTGGACCGTCCTTGAGGCCCATGGCGTCCAGGTAGTACTTCGAGTAGCTTACCTTGCCCAGCACGTCGCCCAGCAGGGTGTAATCCTTCTCTTGCGGCGCATTGGTGAGCGCCACCTCGATGAATTCGTTGAGCGGCAGCTTGGCGTCGCGCACGCCGTCCCACAGCGCCTGCCAGAGCATGGCGCGCAGCAGCGGGTCGTCCACGCCGCCCAGGGTAGTACGGGCGGTTTCAAAAGAGCGCTGGTCGAGGTTGACCTTCACGAAGCCCCAGTCCTGGTAGTTCGGATACACCAGGTCGGGGCAGGCGCTGCCGACCATGCCGGGGACATCGGTCTTGGCGCCGGAGTACGTCACCGGCACGTTCTTGGCCAGCACCAGCTTGCCGTTCTCGCGCTTGAAGGCGCCTACTTGCACGCGCTGCTCGCGCAGGGTCGGCAGGGCGCGGCTTGCAGCGGACTGGGCCAGCGAGAAGCTGCTGATCTTGCCGCCCGCGCAGCTGAAGTTGGCGGTGATGGTGTTCACGCCGGCCTGGTACAGCCATTCCTGGCTCCACTTGGACAGGTCGCGCCCGGCGGCCTGGCCCAGGCTGCCGATGAAGTCTTCCAGCTTCGCGTTCTGCCAGGCGTATTTCACCAGGTAGTTGTGCACGCCCTTGCGGAAGGTTTCCTCGCCCAGCATGTGGCGCAGCTGCTTCAGGGTCGAGGCGCCCTTGGAATAGGTGATGGCGTCGATGTTGTCGAAGGCGTTGGCCGAGGAAGGCACCGGCACCTCGATTGGGTGGGTCGAGACCTTCTGGTCCATGGTGTAGGCGCCCTGCTTGTCTTCCTGGTAGAAGGCCTGCCAGGCGTCCTTGAATTCGGTGGCTTCGGCGGTGGCCAGGGTCGCCATGAAGGAAGCGAAGCTCTCGTTCAGCCACAGGCCGTTCCACCACTTCATGGTGACCAGGTTGCCGAACCACTGGTGCGCCATTTCGTGCATGATGACTTCGGCCAGGCGCATCTTCTGCGCCGGGGTCATCTCGGCCTTGTACAGGAAGCCGCCTTCGGCGAAGGTGATCGCCGCCGCGTTCTCCATGGCGCCGTACAGGAAGTCCGGCACCAGCAGCTGGTCGTACTTCTCGAACTGGTAAGGGATGCCGTAGTAGTTGTCGAAGAATTCCAGGCCGGCCTTGGTGTAGCGGAACCAGTCGCTTGGGGTCACCTGCTTGGCCACCGACTGGCGCGCGAACAGGCGCATCGGGTACTTGCCGCTCTTGTCTTCCCAGACCTGGTAGGGGCCGGCGTGCAGCGAGAAGTTATACGGGCTCAGGCTCTTGGTCCTGGGGAAGGTCCAGCGCTTGCCGGCCGGCGCGTCGACGATGCTCGACTCCCGGGTGGCGGTGACCACGTGCCAGTCGCTCGGCGCGTTCACGGTGACGGTGTAGGTGGCGCGCAGGTCGGGCTGGTCGAACACGGCGAACATCTGGTGCGCGGCGGCCGGCTCGAAGTGCGAGTAGGTGTAGACGCGGCCGTCGACCGGGTCGACCATGCGGTGCAGGCCTTCGCCGTTGGTGCTGTGCGCACGCTCGTAGTCGATGGTGACGGTATTGCGGCCCTTGGCCAGGTATTCCGGCGCCAGGGTGACGAACCAGTTGTTGTAGCGGATCGGGACCTGCTTGCCGTTGATGCTGACGGACTTGACGGTCGCCTTGTCGAGGTCGATGCTCAGGGCCGAGTCGGTATCCTTGAGGTCGAAGCTGACCGTGGTGGTGCCGGCGAAGTTTTCCTTGCCGGTGAGCGTGAAGTCGAGCACGTAGTCCACGTTCGACACGCGGGCCGAGCGGGCCATGGCGTCGGCTTCCGACAGGTAGGCGTTCTCGGCGCGCACAGGGGCTGGAGCGGCATGCGCGGCGTGGAAGACGAAGGCGGAAGCGATGGCGAGTGCCATGGCGCGGGGGGCGAAGTGTTTCACGTGGTCTCCTGGGCAGCGCAGTCTCGGTGCGCAATATAAATAATCGCGCAAGAATAGCATGAGCGGAGTGCCATTTACACCACATACATACGCAAATGTAGAACGTCTGTACGGGTTTGCGGTGCCAGGAGAGTGAGGTGGTTTATCGAGTAACTGGGGTCCCGGCCTGCGCCGGGACGACGGCTCTCACGCTCACGCGAAGATAGTCGTCATCCCGGCGAAGGCCGGGATCCAGTTCGCGCCTCGTTAGCTCAGGCAAGCGCCGGATAATCGATATAGCCCTCCGGCCCCGAGCCATAGAACAGTTCCGGGCGCGGCTGGTTCAGCGGCGCATCCTGCTTCAGTCGCTTGGGCAGGTCCGGATTGGCGATGAACCACACCCCGAAGGCCACCGCATCGGCCTCGCCCGATGCGATCAAGTGCTCGGCGCTCTCCTTGGTCAGCTTTTCGTTGGCGATGTAGACGCCGCCGAATTCCTTCTTGAGGTGGGCGCGCAGGCTGTCGCCGCCGATGGCTTCGCGGGCGCAGATGAAGGCGATGCCGCGCTTGCCGAGCTCGCGCGCGACGTAGCCGAAGGTCTCGAGCGGGTTCGAGTCGCCCATGTCGTGCGAGTCGCGGCGCGGCGCCAGGTGCATGCCGACGCGGTCGGCGCCCCAGACCTCGATGCAGGCGTCGGTCACTTCGAGCATCAAGCGGGCGCGGTTCTCGACCGGGCCGCCGTAGACATCCGTGCGCTGGTTGGTGGAATCCTGCAGGAACTGGTCGAGCAGGTAGCCGTTGGCGCCATGGATCTCGACGCCGTCGAAGCCGGCCTTCTTGGCGTTCTCCGCGCCCTTGCGGTAGGCCGCGACGATCGCCGGGATCTCGTGCGTTTCCAGCGCGCGCGGAGTGGCGTAGTCGCGCATCGGGCGCAGCAGGCTCACGTGGCCCTTGGGCTGGATGCTCGACGGCGCGACCGGCAGCTGGCCGTCGAGGAAGTGCGGGTCCGAGATGCGGCCCACGTGCCACAGCTGCAGGACGATGCGCCCGCCGGCCTTGTGCACGGCCTCGGTGACGATCTTCCAGCCTTCCACCTGTTCGTCGGACCAGATGCCCGGGGTGTCGGCATAGCCCACGCCCATCGGGGTCACCGCGGTCGCTTCCGACAGGATCAGGCCGCTCGACGCGCGCTGCACGTAGTATTCGGCCATCATTGCGTTCGGCACGCGGCCCGGGCCCACGGCGCGCGCGCGGGTGAGCGGGGCCATGATGATGCGGTTCGGCAGTTCGAGTGCGCCCACCTTGATCGGGTCAAACATCGTCGTCATTCTTGGAGTACTCCTAAAGTCCGTCATTCAGTTGGGCGAGGAAGGCCTGGATGGTCTCCTCGTTACGCTGGAAGAAGATGAACTGCCCGACGCGCCGCGTGCTCACCAGCCCGGCCTTGTGCAGGGTTGCCAGGTGGGCCGAGACCGTCGATTGCGACAGCCCGGCGCGCTGGTCGATCAGCTTGCAGCACACGCCCATGTCGAGCGGGTGTTCCTGCTCGGCGAAATGCCGGTGCGGCTCCTTGAGCCAGTGCAGGATCTGGCGCCGCACCGGGTTGGCCAGGGCCTTGTGGATCGCGTCGATGTCCATGAGCTCTTCCTTATATCGGGTTCTTTCGATCCGAATATCGTGATTTTACGATATATCGGAAAATCCTGCCGGGCGCCGGTATACTCGGCGCCTTTGCGGATGACAGGGAGTAATGATGAGTTGGGTATATCTATTTATCGCGGGGCTGCTGGAAGTGGCCTGGGCAGTCGGCCTCAAGTACACCAATGGCTTCACCAGGCTGATGCCGTCCTTGTGGACCTTGCTGGCGATGCTCGGCAGTATCGGCATGCTGGGCCTGGCCTTGCGCGAACTGCCGCTCGGGACCGCATACGCGGTGTGGACCGGCATCGGGACGGTCGGCGTCGCCATTGCCGGTATCGTGATGCTGAACGAACCGGCCGACGCCCTGCGCCTCGGCGCGATCGCGATGATCGCCGCCGGTATCGTCGCGCTCAAGTTCCTGTCGCCGGGCTGATCGTTTATTCGCGCCCGAAGGACGGGTTCGGGCGGGTCAGGTAGTACCACTCCGAATTGGCGTTGGCTTTCGCATCCGGGAACAGGATGCGGCCGCTGAACTCCGCCACCACCTTGCTGCCGTCGGCGCGCACGCCGATCTCCTCGCCTTCCTCGACGCGGTCGAAACTGGCCCACTGGCGGCTGAAGGCGTCGTCCGCATGCAGCTTGTCGTGCACCACGACCATCGACAGCGCTTCCATCTCCTCGAAGGGCACCGGTTCCGGGTCGGGCGCGGCGATCAGCTTCAGGTGCGCGAGAGTATTCATGATGGCGCGGTAGGCCACTTCGGGCGCCGCCGGGTCGAGGTGCTGGCCGCATTCGAGCGTGAGCGCGTAGCCGCCGGTGCTGCGCATGTATTCGGTGGTGCCGACGCCGTAGCGCAGCACGGTTTCCAGTTCGTCGGCATTGCGGCTGCGGCGCTTGACGCCGTCGCCGTAGGCGGCCAGCCAGCCGTCCACGAAACGCTTCACGCCGAGGCGGCGCGCCCAGGCGCGTTCCTTGGCTGCATGGCGGAAGGGCTGCAGCGTACCGTCGTTGTCGAGCGGGCCGACCATCACGAAGGGCAGGCCGCCCACCGCATTGAAGGAGTGCAGGTCGAGCAGCACGTCGTGCCGGGCCAGCAGGGGGCAGAGCCAGTTGGCGATGTGGTCCTCGAAGTCCTGCGGGTCATCCTTGGGGAACAGGTTGCGGTTCAGGTTGCGGTCGCCGTTGCGGGTGTTCTGCTCGTAGGCCTTGGGGTTCACCACCGGCACGAAGGTCACGCTGCCGGCCGCGATGTGCAGCTTGCCACTGTCGATCTCTTCCATCACGCGGCGGATGGCGATGCTGCCGCAGACTTCGTTGCCATGGGTCGCGCCCATGATGATGACGCGCGGGCCCGGCTGGAGGCCGGTGTAGTTGACGGACTTGAATTCGTATCTTGCGTGCTGCTGGCTGGGGGAGGTCATGCGCTGCTGTCCAAGGGAAATAAGTAAGTGCCGACATTTTATCGGCAAACAGTGGCACATGCCGAAGCGCCGTGGCATGATCCGCAACTTCCCAACCGAAACGGCCAGCATGTCCACCCACTCCACCCGCGTCCACGGCCTCGACACGCTGCGCGCGCTCGCCGTGACGCTGGTCGTCCTGCACCATTACGTGCTGTTCGTCAGCAATGCGCCGACCTTCGGCTGGGTGGGCGAGATCGGCTGGGTCGGCGTCGACCTGTTCTTTGCCCTGTCCGGCTACCTGATCGGCAACCAGATCTTCGCGGGCATGAAAAGCCCCGGCGGCTTCTCGCTGAAGCATTTCTATGCGCGCCGCCTGCTGCGCACGCTGCCGAACTACTGGGTGGTGCTGGCGCTGTACTTCCTGTGGCCGGCCTTTCGCGGCGAGGCGCCGCTGCTGCCGCTGTGGGAGTACGCGACATTCATCCAGAACTTCGCCTTGGAGCCGGGCATCGCGTTCTCGCACAGCTGGTCGCTGGCGATCGAGGAGCAGTTCTACGTGCTGCTGCCGGCGCTGGCGCTGCTGGGCGCGGCCTTGAAGGGTTCGCTGCGGGGCTCGCTGCGGCTGGCCTGGAGCGCCATCGCGCTCGCCTTCATTGCCGGCATGCTGGTGCGCGCCAACCTGTGGCAGGAGATGGCGGAGCAGAACTATAAGCTTTACTTCTATTTCAAGTACATTTATTACTCAAGCTTATGCAGATATGACGAGTTGCTGGCCGGCGTGGCCCTGGCGCTGCTGCGCAACCAGCATGCCGGCATCTGGGCCCAGCTGACCCGGCACGGCAACCTGATGGGCGTGCTGGGCCTGCTCGTGTGCGCGCTGGCGTTCCGGTTCTTCCTCGACGATCGCTACGGCTTCGGCATCACCGTGTTCGGCTTTCCGCTGATGGCGCTCGGCTTCTCGCTGCTGATCGTCGCCAGCGTGGCCGAGGGCTCGCTGCTGCGCGGCCTGCGGGTGCCCGGGGCCGGGCAGCTGGCGCTGTGGTCCTATGCGATCTACCTGCTGCACAAGCCGGTATGCGTGATGGCGGCCGGATGGCTGCAAGGGCAGGGCTATGGCGCCGGGCATCCGCTGACGATAGGGGCGCTGCTGCTCCTGTCGGTGGTGACCGGCTGGCTGCTCTACAAGCTGGTGGAAACGCCCTTCATGCTGCTGCGCGAGCGCTATGTGCCGAGCAATGCGGCGCGGCCAGCGTCGCGGCAGGTCATCGTGTAGCTGGACGCGCGGACGGCGGAGCCGTCCACCCTACGCCTGGCTCGCGGTCCTAGGGTGTTCGGCTATGCCGAACGCGCGTTCAAGCAGCCGTTGATTTGCCCATGTGCGATTCAAGACCGCGCCTCGATGACGCCGAACGCGGCCGGCGCGTCCGCCAGGTAGGCCAGGATGGCGTTCGCCTGCACGTGCGGCTCGTAGCTCGAAGTATCGCGGATCGCCTGGCGCAGCCCCGGCACGGTCTCGACCGTGTGCGGGCTGCGGTAGGCCGCGACCAGGAGCGCCGCCAGGTCGACCGGCGCCCCCTGCCCGCGGCGCAGGCGCTGCTCGATGATGCCCAGCAGGGTGCGCTGCATGCGCGGCGTCGGGTTGAGGATTTCGCCGAACAGGGAAGGGGTGTTGGCGATCGCTTCGCACATGCGCTGCTCGATGGCGTCCGGTTTCAGGTCCGAGGGAATGTCGAAATAAGCCTTGTTCCAGCGCGTGCGCGCATAGGCGTGACCGGGCGGGAAGGAGTCGGCCGTTTCGAAGCCGAGCGCGCGGCTGGCGCGCCCGAGCAGCTCGGCCAGGGTGTCGATCAGGGGCATAAAAAAACGGGATGAGCCGGTGTCATCCCGTCAGTGTATCAGGCGGCAATGGCGCTCGGCAAAGCCTCAGGCTGCGAACCGCCCCGCCCGGAAATCGTCGAAGGCCTGGTACAGCTCTTCGGTGGTGTTCATGACGAAGGGACCGTGCTGCGCGATCGGCTCGTTCAGCGGGCGTCCCGCCAGCAGGATCAGCCGGGTCGGCTCGAGCGCCTTGATGCGCACGCCGTCGGCGCGCGCGGCATTGTCCAGCACCGCCATGCGCGTCTTGCCCACGCCCTTGCCCTCGACCACCGCGTCGCCCCGGTACACGTACAGGAAAGCGTTGTGGCCCTGCGGGATCGGCTGCTCGAAGCTCACGCCGGCCGGGATCTCGATGTCGAGATAGAGCGGTTGCGTCACCTCGCGCTGCACCGCGCCCCGCACGCCGTGGGCCTCGCCGGCGATCACCTGCACGGTCACGCCGTCGTCGCTGGTGAAACGCGGCACTTCCTCGGTCGGGATGTCGCGATACCACGGGTCCATCATCTTGTCCTTGGCGGGCAGGTTGAGCCACAGCTGGAAGCCTTCCATCAGGCCCTCGTCCTGCTCCGGCATCTCGGAGTGGATCACGCCGCGGCCGGCGGTCATCCACTGCACGCCGCCATTGGTCACCAGGCCCTCGTTGCCGGCGCTGTCGCGGTGGCGCATACGGCCGCTCAGCATGTAGGTGACGGTCTCGAAGCCGCGGTGCGGGTGCTCGGGGAAGCCGGCGATGTAGTCGCCCGCCTTGTCGCTGCCGAAGGCGTCCAGCATCAGGAAGGGGTCGAGGCGGCGCTGCAGGGAACCGGTCAGCACGCGGTTGATCTTCACGCCCGCGCCGTCCATCACGAACTGGCCCTGGATCAGGCGTTCGACGCCGCGCGATGTCGCGATTGCCGCTGTGTTGGTCAACTGGGTCATGCTGTTCTCCTCGTGCTTCGGTTCGTCGTGCGCCGCCTCCCGGCGGCGCGCTGCCAGGTCAATGCCTTAGGCCAGCGCCGCTTCCACGGCTTCGTTGGCTGCCTGCTGGCCCTTGGCGGCCATCTCCGGACCCATGTTCAGGCCCGACGAATAGATGAAGGTGTGGTCGGTCAGGCCCAGGAAGTTCAGCAGCATGCGGATGTGCGGCACCTGCGGGTCGGCTTCCACCGGGTACACGCCGCCGCGAGCCGTGGCCACGTACACCTTCTTGTTCTTCAGCAGGCCTTCCGGACCGGTCTCGGTATAGCGGAAGGTCACGCCGGAGCGGGCGATCGCGTCGAACCAGTTCTTCAGCTGCACCGGCATGCCGAAGTTGTACATCGGGGCGCCGATCACGATCACGTCGGCGGCCTGGGCCTCGGCGATCAGCGCGTCGTCCAGGGCCACGCGGGCGGCCTGCTCGGCGGTGCGCTGGTCGGCCGGGGTGAACAGGGCACCGACGGCGGCGCCGTCCAGCACCGGGTGCGGTTGGGCGCCGAAGTCGCGGCGCACGACTTTTGCATCAGGGTTGCTCGATACGAGCTTATCGACGATCAGCTTGCTGACGCGGGTCGATTCTGAATCATTGCCACGGACGCTGGAGGTGATTTGCAGGATGTTCATGTTTTGTGTCCCTTCATTCCAAGATAGTTTGTCGATGCAGACAGGTTAGTGGTTCCAAAAACGAAGCGGAAGCCATTAGAATGGATAACATTAACCCACTGGTGGAACAATCATGGAAGTCGAACCGAATGACCTGCTGCTGTTCGCCCGCATCGTCGAGGCGGGCAGTTTCAGCCGCGCGGCCGAGCGGGTGCAGCTGCCGAAATCGACCGTCTCGCGCCGCATCGCGCTGCTGGAGCAGAAGCTGGGCGAGCGCCTCCTGCAGCGCACCACGCGCAAGCTGGTGCTGACCGAGTTCGGCGCCAGCCTGCTCGAGCACGCGCGCAAGGTGGCGGAAGAGGTCGAGGCGGCCGGCGCCCTGGCCCAGCACCGCCAGGGGGAGCCGAGCGGCAAGCTGCGCATGTCCCTGCCGGGCGACTTCGCCAATATCGGCCTGCAGGAGGTGATTGCGCGCTTCATCGCGCGCTATCCCGAGGTGTCGCTGGAACTGGACCTGTCGCCACGCCGGGTCGACCTGATCGCCGAAGGCTTCGACATCGCTATCCGCATGGGCGAATTGCCGGACGACGCCTCGCTGAACGCGCGCCCGATCAACCTCGAACACTGGGGACTGTATGCCTCGCCCGCCTACCTGGGGCGGCACGGCCTGCCCGAGCATCCCGACGACCTGCTGCGGCACGACCTGCTGTGCATGCTGAGCCGCTACGGCGGCGCGACGCCCTGGGTGCTCACCCGCGGCAAGCTGCGCTGGGAACGGCAAGTGCCTGCGCGCCTCACCGCCAATTCGCCCGAACTGCTGGCGCGGCTCGCATCGCGCGGCGCGGGGATCGCCGCCAGCTCGCTGACCTTCGCCGGCCCTTACCTGCAGACGGGGGAGCTGGTGCGGGTGCTGCCGGAATGGGAGCCGCCGACCACCCAGGGATGGGCGGTCTTTCCGGGCCGTCGCCTGATGCCGGCCAAGACCCGGGCCTTCCTCGACCTGATGGAAGAGAAATGCACCGAATACGAAGGCCGGTCCATAGCCGCGATCAGCGCGGACGGTTCCCCATCGTCTCGCCCAGGCGCACCGGACGCTCCGGCGCCCACTCGCCGTTGAAGGAGATCGTCCCCTTCTTGAACAGCATGACGACGGTGGAGCCGAGCAGGAAGCGGCCCATCTCTTCGCCTTTCTTCAGCACGACGGGATGCGAATCGTAGCTCCATTCGCAGATGCGCGGCATGCGCGGCGGATTCACCACGCCGTGCCAGCTGGTGGCCATGCTGCCGACGATGGTCGCGCCCACCAGGGTCATCACGAAGGGGCCGTGTTCTTCCGACTCGAACACGCACACGACACGCTCGTTGCGGGCAAACAGGCCCGGCACGCCGCGCGCCGTGGTCGGGTTCACCGAGAACAGCTTGCCCGGCACGTAGATCATGCGCGTCAGGCGGCCATCGCAGGGCATGTGGATGCGGTGGTAGTCCTTCGGACTCAGGTAGAGGTTGGCGAAGTGGCCGTGCTGGAAGTGCGCCGCCAGCGTCTCGTCGCCGCCGACCAGTTCCGCCGAGGTAAATTTATGCCCCTTGGCCTGGAAGATGTGGTGGTCGTCGATGTCGCCGAACTGGCTGATGGCGCCGTCCACCGGGCACACGAAGTCGGCATTCGCCAGCGGGCGCGCGTCACCGCGCAGCGGGCGCGTGAAGAACTCGTTGAAGCTGCTGTAGCTGGCGATGTCCGGGTTCGCCGCCTCGTCCATGTTGACGCCGTACTTGGCCACGAACCAGCGGATCAGGCGCGTGGTCATGGCGCCTCCCTTCGCTCCGGCCACGCGGCCGGCGAAGTTGGTCAGCGCCGTCTTCGGCATCACATATTGGGGCAGGACTTTTATCCGGGACACTTTGACAGGCCTCTCGATTTGAAAACGATCGCGCATTATACGGGCTTCACATACGGGAATGCATGTTTATCGCCTGCTAACAGTGTACTCCAGTGCTCGTATGGACGGCGTATGCGAGAAAAATAGTTGCAACATGCATATTCGATTCTTGGAGACAGGCTGAGTTGCTTCTGGGACAATTGCGATTCCTATCACTTTCGAAGTATTCAATGTCCCCCGTATCCCGTCCCTTCCGTTTGACCGTGCTCGCCGCCGCGATCAGCCTGTGCCTTCCGGCTCTCAGCGCCTCCGCGCAAGATGCCAAGACCCCGGCGCCAGCCGCTGCGACCAAGGCGGAGCCGGCCAAGAAGATCTCCCAGGTCGAGGTGAAGGGCACGGCCGACAGCTATGACCCGCGCCGCGACGACACCGCCACCAAGGTCGTGGTCAGCAGCGAAGAAATCACCAAGTACGGCGACACCAATGTGCTGGACGTGCTCAAGCGCGTGCCGGGCATCACCGTCAATTCGTCCAACGGCCGCGGCGGCGAGATCCGCATGCGCGGCCTGGGGGCAGGCTACACCCAGGTCCTGGTCAACGGCGAACGCGCGCCGGCCGGCTTCTCGATGGACTCGCTGGCGCCGGACTCGATCGAGCGCATCGAGGTGCTGCGCGCGGCCAGCGCCGAGTTCTCGACCCAGTCGGTGGCGGGCACCATCAACATCATCCTCAAGCGCGCGGTCAAGAACCGCCTGCGCGAGCTGAAGCTGGCCGCCCAGGGATCGAGCAATAGCTACGGGCCGAACGCCAACCTGCAGATGTCGGACCGCGACGGCGGCTTCTCGTACTCGATCTCGGCCAACGCGATGAAGGACCGCTTCGAGTTCGAGTCCACCGGCGAGGAACGGGGCGTGGCGCCCAATGGCGAAGTCACCATGCTGCGCACTATGGTGCTGCCGCAGAAGGGCGAGATGAGCGTGGTGAACCTGAGCCCGCGCCTGAACTGGACGCTCGGCCAGGACAATACCCTGACCTCGCAGACCTTCATCAACCAGCACCGCTTCAAGAACCGCTTCAGCCAGCCGACCACGACCCTGATCGGTCCGCCGCCCGCCTATCCGAACCTGGCCAATGCCTTCGAGGCGAAGAACGGGTTCCTGCGCTCCGACCTCTCCTGGGCGCGCAAGTTCGAGTCCGGCGCCAAGCTCGACCTCAAGGTGGGCGCACAGGCCCTGGAGAACGAGAGCATCTCGCAGCGCACCGCCGCAACCAGCGCCGGCCTGCCGCTGCTGGACACCACCAGCCTGCTCGACGGCCGCGACCGCGGCGTGAACTCCACCGGCAAGTACAGCCGCACGATCGAGAAGGGCCACACCTTCGCCTTCGGCTGGGACGGCGGCGTCGACACCCGCGACGACGAACGCAAGGACATCAACCGCGTGCGTGTGAGTGGCAACGTCCCGTCCTACGAAGTCTCGGAAGCGCGCGTCAAGCGCCTGGCCGTGTTCGCGCAGGACGAATGGAATATTACCCCGGCCTGGTCGATGTACCTGGGAGCGCGCTGGGAAGGCATCCGCACCCGCGTCACCGGCAATACCTTCGAGCGCGGCGAATCGAGCTCCAACGTCTGGAGCCCGATCATGCAGACGCTCTACAAGATCCCCGGCAAGAAGGGCGACCAGCTGCGCCTGGCCCTGACCCGCACCTACAAGGCACCCGGCGTGGGCAGCCTGACCCCGCGCCGCCAGGTGAGCGAGAACAACAGCTCGACCGAACCGGATTACCGCGGCAACCCGAACCTCAAGCCGGAACTGGCCTTCGGTATCGACGCGGCCTGGGAGCACTACTGGGCCGAAGGCGCGCTGCTGTCGGTGAGCGTGTCGCAGCGCCGCATCGACGACTTCACCCGCAACCTGACCTATTTCGACGGCGAGCGCTGGATCCAGACCCCGAGCAACCAGGACAGCGCCGTCACGCGCTCGCTCGAGATCGAGACCAAGTTCCCGCTCAAGGCCGTCATGAAGGACGCGCCGGCGGTCGACCTGCGCGCCAGCGTCAACCGCAACTGGTCGCGCGTGCAGTCCGTGCCCGGCCCGGACAACCGCCTCGACCAGCAGACCCCGCTGACGGTCAACCTGGGCGCCGACTACAAAGTAGGCGCCCTGAGCACCGGCGGCAGCTTCGCCTACCGCCGCGGCGGCCCGGTGCGGGTGTCTGTTAACCAGCGCGCCTACGTGATGCCGCGCCGCGAACTGGACATGTATGCGCTGTGGAAGTTCGACGCGCAGCGCCAGCTGCGTTTCGCGGTCAGCAACATGACGAGCCAGGACTTCATCAACGAAAACACCTACGAGGACGAACGCTTTGGTGCGCAGACCCGCAGATTCGTGTTCCCGCAAGGGGTGCGCTACCGCCTGACCTATGAGCTGAAGTTCTGAACGCCCTTCCGAACCGACTGCAAGCCCGGCCTCTGTGCCGGGCTTTCTTTTTGGCGCTGTCACCGTTCGCTATGGATGACTCCGATCGCAATGCGCAGTAATTGCTCCGCCGTCGTGATCCGTCCTCCATCGAGCGCCCGGCGCCATCCAAGATAGTTCGGCAAGTAGCGCGAAGCGACACCGCGGAAGCGGCTCAGCCATTGCCGGAAGCGCTGGTGGTAGGCGTTCACGTTTTGCACATGGACGGCGCCGGCAAGGCCGCGGCGTACCCGCACGCCGGCGCGCAGGTTAACCGCCTCGTGCGCAATGCCGTGCTTGCGGGCGAAACTGCGATAGGCGGCGTGCGCGTCGCTGACCAGGAGCACCTGCCGCTCGAGCCTGGGCAGCAGGTGGCGCTCCAGCTGCGCTACAGTCAAGGCGCCGCGGCCGACCACGGCATCGACGGTTTGGCCACTGCGGTCGCGCGCGACCAGAATGCAGTCGAGCTCGCGTGAGATGCCGCGCTTGCCTGCGC
>NZ_JBKBOV010000031.1:55145-60594 GCF_046293535.1 Massilia sp.
TTTCGTCGGCCTCGGCAATGCCGCCCAGGCGCTGTGGCTGATCCTGCTGGGGACCTTTCAGGAAGCGGTGGCGCCAGCGAAAGGCGGTGTTGCGGTGCACCCCGACTTCCTTGGCGGCGGCGCGCACCGACGTCGAGTCGAGCACGGTGCCCAGGTAATCGAGCCATTTTTCGCGCAGCCGCAGCCGCGCCAGCGGCGTGCCGCTCAGGTCGTTATAGGTGCGGCCGCAGGCGCGGCAGCGGTAGCGCTGCAGGCCGTTCGCTTGCCCATGCCGGTAGTAACGTTCGCATGCGCAACTGGGGCAGCGACGCATCGCGCCGCCGATCTGGCCGATGAGGGCAATCACCTGGTCCAGCCCGGCAGCGGGATGCAGGGCGGCCAGCGTCTGCAGGCGCTGGGGCAGGTTCAGTGAAGGGAGCCTGGCAAACCACTTCTTGAAATGCGGTGCGCGCATGGTCGTTCCCGTCTGTGGTGACAGGCGTTTGACCATGGAGCAGCTCAGCAGTTCGGCGCTCATCCATAGTTAAGGTTGACAGCGCCTTCTTTTTCGTGGAAGTAAAGATTGCTAGGTCATAGCACTAAAAAGTTCCGTGCAATGTTTACACAGTGCCATTCCCTGGAATATAGTTCTTCACATTAATTGAGCAACTATTTCCGGAGACTGGAATGACACTGCTGCGCCCCCGTAGTCTGGTAGTCCTCATCGCTGGGCTGTGTGCCCACGCAGCCGCCCAGGAGTCCACGGCGGACGCGCCCATCCAGCAGGTCGAGGTGAAAGGGGCGGGCTACGACGCCCGCCGCGACGACACCGCCGCTCGCGTCGTCATCAAGAGCGAAGAGATCGTCCGCTATGGCGACACCGCCGTGGCCGACGTGCTCAAGCGCATTCCGGGCGTGACCGTGACCACAGGCGCCGGGCGCAGCACCCAGATCCGGATGCGCGGCCTGGGTGGCGGCTATACCCAGATCCTGGTGAACGGCGAACGCACCCCCGCGGGCTTCGCGCTCGACACGCTGGCACCCGACATGATCGAGCGCATCGAGGTGCTGCGCGTGGCCACCGCCGAGTTCTCGACCGAGTCGGTGGCCGGCACCATCAACATCGTGCTGCGCAAGAAGGCCAACAAACGCCAGCGCGAGGCCAAGCTCGGCTACCTGCTCTCGAACGACTTCCGTGGCCCGACCTTCAGCACCCAAGTGGGCGACAGCGGCGACAAGTCGTCCTGGGCGCTTTCGGCCAGTGGCAACCACGACAGCTTCTCACGTGAATGGGGCGGCTTCGAGGAGAACACACGGCCGGACGGCGTGGTCGACATGTACCGCACGGTGCACGCGCCGGAACGAGGACACATGAACCGCCTGAACCTGAGTCCGCGCCTGAACTGGACGCTCGACAATGGCGACACCCTGGCGTGGGAGACCATGTTCAACAGCGGGAGCTTCCGCAACCACGGGCATCCTGTCGTTACCACGCTGGTGGGGCGGCCACCGCGCACGCCTGACCTGCATACCTTTGGTGAATTCGACGACAGGATGCTGAAATCGGACCTGAGCTGGACCCGCAACATGGCATCCGGCCTGAAGCTCGACATGAAGTTCGGCGCCGAATGGTCGTCGCGCAAGATGTATGTGGGGCGCCGCGGCACGGGCGCGGACGGCTTGCCGGAGACCGATGGCTTCACGCTCTCCGACACCCACGCACGCGGCGCGAACACAACCGGCAAGGCCACCCGGACCATGGACGGCGGCCACCTGCTGGCGCTGGGCTGGGACCTGCGCGTTGACGAGAACACGGTGATACGTACGGAGCGCGACCGGATACGTGCCTTCGCTCCCGGCCACATGCTGGACGAGGATTTCCGGGCCAACGTCACCCGCGCCGCGTTGTACGCGCAAGACGAGTGGACCATCACCCCGCAATGGTCGATCTACATGGGAGCCCGCTGGGAAGGCGTGCGCACGCGGGTGCTGGGAAATGCGGTCAAGCCGACCCGCGTGCGTTCGGATGTGCTGAGCCCCATCTTGCAGACCCTGTACAAGCTGCCCGGCAAGGACGGCAAGCAGGGCGACCAGGTGCGACTGGCACTGAGCCGCACCTACAAGGCTCCCGACCTGCTCAGCATCGTGCCGCTACGCGCGGAATGGGAAAACAACAGCGCCACCGAAGCCGATTTCCAGGGCAACCCGAAGCTGAAGCCGGAACTGGCCTGGGGCCTGGACGCAGCCTGGGAGCACTACTGGCTTGACGGCGCGATGCTGTCGGTGAGCGGGGCGGTGCGGCGCATCGACGACTACACCAGCAATGAGATTTACTTCGACGGCCTGCGCTGGATTTTCACGCCGGTGAACGACGACCGCGCCACCATGCGCAGCCTCGAGATCGAGACGAAATTTCCTCTCAAGTCGCTGTTCGCCGGCGCGCCGGCCATCGACCTGCGCGCCAGCGTCAGCCGCTATTGGTCGCGGGTCGAATCGGTGCCGGGCCCGTACAACCGCATGGAACAGCAGGTGCCGCTCACGGCCAACCTCGGGTTCGACTACAAGTCCGGCGCACTGGCGGCAGGCGCTAGCGCGGCGCACCGGCGCGGCGGCTATGTGCAGGTCGACGTGAACCGGGGCTTCTATCGGGTCGCCCGCACCGACCTCGATGCCTACGCCGCCTGGACCTTCAACCCAAAGCTCACGCTGCGGGTCGCGGTATCGAACCTGCTGGCGGAAAACAGCTCCTTCGAGCCGAGTTACTACGATCCGGTGTCCGGCCTCGAAAAACGCCGCTGGAACTACCCGAACGAAACCAAGCTGCGCACCACGCTGGAAATGAAGTTCTGAGCTCTCAGGCCCGTCGCGGCACCGCCGCGGCGCCGGCGATCAGGGCGGCGTCAAGGACGGCCGCCAGCACCGGTTCCGGCATCAGGCGCGCAGCTCTTCTTTGCCCTGGCTTTCGCCATGGCTGTCGTGCACGCGGTGGGTACGGAAGTAACGCCAGGCCACCACGACCGCCACCGTCTGCATGGCCGCGCACAGCAGGAAGTGGCTGCCGATGCGCCAGTCGCCCGGCGGCAGGTGGCTGACGCTGGCCAGGATGGCGGTGCCGACGATCGGCGTGATGATCACGCCCAGGCTGCTGATCGATTGTAGCGAGCCCATCAGTTCGCCCTGCTGGCCGGCCGGCGTGGCCTTGGAGACGATCGCCTGCAGCGCCGGCGTGGCGGCAAAGCCGAGCACGTTGCACAGGATGAGCGCGTACATCATCCAGCCCTGGGTCGCCAGGCCATAGCCGAGCAGGGTCAGGGCGCCCGAGGCGATCCCCATCAGCGACAGGCGCACCTCGCCGAAGCGCCGGATCAGGATCGCCAGCAGCCAGGCCTGGACCACGGCGGACACCAGGCCGACGCAGAACATGGCGATGCCGTTGTCGCGCGGCGTCCAGTCGAAGCGGAAGGTGGTGTACAGCACCCAGGTCGACTGCAGCATCATCTGGCCGAAGGTGACCAGGGTGATGACGACGATCAGGCCGCGGATGTCCTGGCGCCGCGCCAGGCGCAGCAGGGCGGCCAGCGGGTTCAGGCGCGCCCAGGAGAAGGGCGGGCGCTGGCCGGGCGCGAGCGACTCGGGCACCATGAAGTAGCCATACACGAGGTTGGCCGCCCCGAGCAGCGCCGCCACGTAGAATGGCAGGCGCAGGTCGTTGTTGCCCAGCAGGCCGCCGAGCATGGGACCGCAGATGAAGCCGAGGCCGAAGGCGGCGCCGATCTTGCCGAAACTTTTGGCGCGATTTTCCTTGGTCGAGATATCCGAGGCGTAGGCCGCGGCCACCGACATGCTGGCCGAGGACATGCCGCCGATCATGCGCCCGACGAACAGCCAGAACAGGCTCGGCGCCCAGGCCGTGACCAGGAAGTTCACGCACATCCCGCCCATCGAATACAACAGCACGGGGCGGCGCCCGACGCGGTCGCTCAGGGCCCCGAGGGCGGGCATGAACAGGAACTGCAGCACGCCGAAGGTCGCGGCCAGCACGCCGAACCACAGGGCCTGGTCGTCGCGCGCCGGCACATACTCCCCGACCAGCAGCGGCATCACCGGCACGATCAGCCCGATGCCGAGCATGTCGATGAAGATGCAGACCAGGACGAAATTCAGCTTGCCTGTGCTGGCGTTCGGTAAGGCGGTCGGGCTGGTCATGGATGCCTCGAAGCGGATGACATCCGGCTATCTTAACACCGTGCAAACTTCAGCCGGCGATCGGGCCGCCGATTTCTCCGCGGGTTTCTCCTTTGCCGCGGCGGCCTAGCCGGGCTGGGCGCCGCTCTCGGCGGCGAACTCCTCGCGGAACGCCATCAGCCGCGCCAGTCTTTCCTCGGCCAGCGCGCGCCCGGCCTCGGTCTGCATCATGCCGGGCAGCCTGGCCAGCTTGACCATGATGTGGTCGAGCGCATAGCTGCGGTCGTCGAACTCGCGCGCGCTGCCGAGCGGATCGCTGGGATGGGCCAGGCTGCTACCCATGCGCCCGGCGATGTAGAACATGCGCGCCAGGCCGACCGCGCCGAGGCCGTCCAGGCGGTCGGCGTCCTGCACGATCTTCGCTTCCAGCGTCTCGGCCGCGATGTTGGCGGAAAAGCTGTGCGCGGCGATGGCATGGGCCACCGCGTCGAGCCGCTCCGGCGGAAAATTCATCCAGGCCAGCTGGTGGCGCGCCAGCCGGGCCGAGCGGGTTGAGGCCTGGGCCCGGTCCGGGTCGCTCTTCGGCAGGTTGACCAGGTCGTGCAGGTAGCAGGCCGCCATCACGACCAGGGCGTCGGCCTCCGGACGCTGCGCCAGCAGGGCCTGGGCATTGCGCCAGACACGCTCGAGGTGGGCGCTGTCGTGGGCGCCGTCGCCGCCGCTACTGCCCGCGGCCAGCGCTGCCAGCCGGGGGCGCCAGGTGGCGAGATCAAGCTTCGGTTCGTCCTTGTTCGGGTGCATGCGTGTCGTCGTCGTGGTGGAGAGGAACGGCGCGCTGCGACAGCGCGTCCGCCTCCAGGTTCTTGTGGCGCGGGATCCAGCGCAGGGTCGTGCCCGGCAGGCGGGCGAGCAGGGCGCGCGCCCGTTCGCGGTAGGGGCGCAGCGCGGCGGCGCTGGCGCTGTCGGGCGCCTGGACGTCGTCGATCACGACCTGGCTGTCGCCCAGGATGGCGAGCGCCGGCACGCCATGTTCGACGGCCGCTTCGAGGACGGCGAGCAGCGCCAGGTATTCCGCTTCGCTGCTGTTGCCGTATCCGGCGTCGCGCGACAGTTCGATGCGCACGCCGCCCGGTCCGGCGAGCACGGCGCCGATGCCGCAGCGTCCGGGGTTGGGCCGGGCCGAGCCGTCGAACCAGGCGCGCCATGCCGGCGTCGCGCCGTCCGCCTTGGCGCGGCGGGCCAGCGCCGCCTCGGCAAGGGCGCGCCGCGCGCTGGCGCCGTGCTC